>JAIFMA010000170.1 GCA_020048795.1 Rhodoferax sp. | reverse complement strand
TTGATCAGCTTGGAGATTTCTTTCTTCTTGAGCGCTTTGTTGATGTTCGAGTAAGGCAAACCCTTGGGCAGAATTTCAGACAACAAGGCACGCCCGGCGGTGGTTTCCCACAACTTGGTGGACGGTACCAAGACACCGGTTTCCTTGTCTTTGGTGTATTCGGTCAGGCGGACGTTGATACGCGCGCTCATCTCGACTTCACCGGCATCGAACGCACGCTGAACTTCACCGACATCGGCAAAGATCAGCCCTTCGCCCTTGCCGTTGATACGGTCACGGGTGGTGTAGTAAAGACCCAGCACCACGTCTTGCGACGGCACAATGGACGGTTCGCCATTGGACGGGAACAGCACGTTGTTGGAGGCCAGCATCAGGGTGCGGCACTCCATTTGCGCTTCAACTGACAGCGGCACGTGAACCGCCATCTGGTCACCGTCAAAGTCGGCATTGAAGGCTGCGCAGACCAACGGGTGCAGCTGAATGGCCTTGCCTTCAATCAGGATCGGCTCAAACGCCTGGATGCCCAGGCGGTGCAGCGTAGGCGCTCGGTTGAGCATCACAGGGTGCTCTTTGATGACCTCTTCCAGAATATCCCACACCACCGGCGTGCCGGTTTCGACTTCTTTTTTGGCCGCCTTGATGGTGGTGGCAATGCCCATCGCTTCCAGGCGGGCGAAGATGAAAGGCTTGAACAACTCCAAAGCCATCAGCTTGGGCAAACCGCACTGGTGCAACTTAAGTGTGGGACCAACCACAATCACCGAGCGGCCGGAATAGTCCACCCGCTTGCCCAGCAAGTTCTGACGGAAGCGACCACTCTTGCCTTTGATCATATCGGCCAGCGATTTGAGGGCACGCTTGTTGGCGCCGGTCATGGCCTTGCCGCGACGACCGTTGTCAAGAAGTGAGTCAACCGCTTCCTGCAACATGCGCTTTTCATTACGCGCAATGATCTCAGGCGCCTTCAATTCGAGTAAACGGCGCAAACGGCTGTTGCGGTTGATGACGCGGCGATACAAGTCGTTCAGGTCAGAGGTGGCAAAACGCCCACCATCCAAGGGCACCAGCGGCCTCAGGTCCGGTGGCAGCACCGGCAGCACGTCCAGTACCATCCACTCAGGCTTGATACCTGACTTTTTAAAAGCTTCAAGCAGTTTGAGACGCTTGGTGTTCTTTTTGATTTTGAGTTCTGAGCCGCTGGGGTCATTGCGCAGCTTTTCGATTTCGCTTTCAATATCGAGGTTTTGCAGCAACTCCTTGACACCTTCTGCGCCCATCTTGGCCTGAAACTCGTCACCGTATTCCTTGAACTTGGCATCAAAGTCGTCTTCCGACATGATGCTGAATTTTTTCAGCGGTGTCATGCCGGGGTCGGTCACCACATAGGCTTCAAAGTAGAGCACACGCTCAATGTCACGCAGGGTCATGTCCAGCACCAGACCCAGACGGCTCGGCAGGGACTTCAGGAACCAGATGTGGGCGCAGGGGGCAGCCAGGTCGATGTGACCCATGCGTTCACGGCGCACCTTGGTCTGCGTGACTTCAACACCGCATTTCTCGCAGATAACACCTCGGTGCTTGAGTCGCTTGTACTTGCCGCACAGGCATTCATAGTCTTTGATGGGGCCAAAAATCTTGGCACAGAACAGACCGTCACGCTCTGGCTTGAAGGTACGATAGTTGATGGTCTCGGGCTTTTTTACTTCACCGAAAGACCAGGAGCGAATCTTTTCGGGCGATGCCATGCCAATCTTGATGGCATCAAAATGCTCGTCGGGCGTGAATTGCTTGAACAGGTCGAGTAATGATTTCATGACACAAATTCCTTAATCAGTTGAGGACAGAGCAAATCTGCTGCGCAAATCTTGGTCTGTCCCGCAAGGTCTTCCATTGAGTTGGAGACAGCGTCAACTTGCTGCGCAAGTCTGGGTCTGCCCCGCAAAGTCTGACGATTAGCCACGTTCCAGCTCGATGTCCAGACCGAGTGAGCGAATCTCCTTGACCAGCACGTTGAACGATTCAGGCATGCCCGCCTCGATCGAGTGCTCACCCTTGACGATGCTTTCATAGACCTTGGTGCGGCCCTGCACGTCATCTGACTTGACGGTAAGCATTTCCTGCAGGGTGTAAGAGGCACCATACGCTTCCAGCGCCCACACCTCCATCTCACCAAAACGTTGGCCACCAAACTGGGCCTTGCCGCCCAGCGGTTGCTGCGTGACCAGGCTGTAGGGGCCGGTGGAGCGGGCGTGCATTTTGTCATCAACCAGATGGTGCAATTTGAGGTAGTGCATGTAGCCGACCGTGGTGGGACGCTCGAAACGGTCCCCGGTTCGACCGTCGTAAAGGTAGGCCTGGGTACGGGTTTCGGTCAAACCCTTGATTTTGGCAATTTCATCCGGAAAAGCCAGCTTGAGCATGGCTCGGATTTCGACCTCGGACGCACCATCAAACACCGGCGTTGCAAATGGCATGCCCGTGCTCAGATTGCCAGCCATTTCCAGCAACTGGTCGTCACTGAGCTGGTTCAGGTCTTCCTTGCGACCGGTGGTGTTGTAAATTTCTTCGAGGAACGTGCGCAACTCGGCGATGCGCGACTCGCCTTGCAACATGTCGCCAATACGCTGGCCAATGCCTTTGCCGGCCCAACCCAGATGCACTTCCAGCACCTGGCCGACGTTCATCCGTGAGGGTACGCCCAACGGATTGAGCACGATGTCACAGGGGGTGCCATCGGCCATGTGCGGCATATCTTCCACCGGGACGATTTTCGAGACGACACCTTTGTTGCCATGACGGCCTGCCATTTTGTCGCCTGGCTGCAGGTGACGTTTGACGGCCACATACACCTTGACCATTTTCAGTACGCCCGCCGGCAAATCGTCGCCTTGCGTGAGCTTCTTGCGTTTCTCTTCAAAAGCCAGGTCAAAGCTATGGCGTGTTTGCTCGTTGGAGTTCTTGATGCTCTCCAGCTGCGCCGACACATCGTCGTCAGCGGGCCGGATATCGAACCAGTGATAACGATCCACTGATGCCAGATAAGCCTTGTCAATTTTGCTGCCCTTGGGCAATTTCTGCGGACCGCCATTGGCGGTCTTGCCAATCAACAGCTTCTCGATTCGGTCAAACGCATCGTTTTCCACAATGCGCAACTGATCATTCAAATCCAGACGGAAGCGCTTGAGTTCGTCGTCGATGATCTGCTGGGCACGACGGTCGCGGACAATACCTTCCCGTGTGAATACCTGGACATCGATGACCGTACCTTGCGAACCCTGATCCACACGCAAGGAGGTGTCTTTGACATCGCTGGCTTTTTCGCCAAAGATGGCGCGCAGCAGCTTTTCCTCCGGGGTCAGTGTGGTCTCACCCTTGGGGGTGACCTTGCCGACCAGCACATCACCGGGCTGAACTTCGGCACCCACATAAATAATGCCCGACTCGTCCAGGCGATTGAGCTGCTGCTCACTCAGGTTGGGGATGTCACGGGTGATTTCTTCGGCGCCGAGCTTGGTATCGCGCGCCATCACCACCAACTCTTCGATGTGAATCGAGGTGTAACGATCTTCGGCCACGACACGTTCGCTGATCAGAATCGAGTCCTCAAAGTTGTAGCCGTTCCAGGTCATGAACCCAATCAACATGTTCTGTCCCAGCGCCAACTCACCCAGATCCGTGGAGGCACCATCGGCAATCACATCGCCTTTGGCCAACTTGTCACCCTTTTTGACAATCGGGCGCTGATGAATATTGGTGTTCTGGTTGGAGCGCTGGTATTTGATGAGGTTGTAGATATCCACACCCACTTCGCCGGCTTGCGCCTCGGCATCGTTGACCCGTACCACCACACGGGTGGCATCCACATAATCCACCACACCACCACGGGTTGCGGTCACCACGGTGCCGGAGTCAATCGCGGCCACCCGCTCGATGCCGGTGCCGACCATGGGCTTCTCAGGACGCAGCACGGGTACCGCCTGGCGTGACATGTTGGCGCCCATCAAAGCGCGATTCGCATCATCATGCTCCAGGAACGGGACTAACGAAGCCGCCACCGACACGATCTGAGCGGGCGAGACATCCATGTACTGCACACGCTCGGCACCCACCATGATGGATTCACCGGCTTCCCGCGCAGAGATCAACTCGCCAGTCAAACGGCCTTCCTTGTCCAGCACTGCATTGGCCTGGGCGATGACATACTTGCCTTCTTCAATTGCTGACAAATAGTCAATGTCCATGGTGACCTTGGCATCGACCACACGACGGTAAGGGGTCTCGATAAACCCGTATTCGTTCAGGCGCGCGTACAAGGCCAGGGAGTTGATCAGGCCAATGTTCGGACCCTCGGGCGTTTCAATCGGGCAGACACGGCCATAGTGAGTCACATGCACGTCACGCACTTCAAAACCGGCTCGCTCACGCGTCAAACCCCCTGGGCCCAGCGCAGAGACGCGGCGCTTGTGCGTGATCTCGGACAGCGGATTGGTTTGATCCATAAACTGGCTCAGCTGTGACGCGCCAAAGAACTCCTTCAGTGCCGCAGAGATCGGCTTGCTATTGATCAGGTCATGCGGCATCAGTGGTTCTTGCTCAGCCTGACCCAAACGTTCCTTGACGGCCTTTTCGATACGTGCCAGACCCATACGGTACTGGTTCTCGGCCAACTCGCCAACACACCGCACCCGGCGGTTGCCAAGGTGATCAATATCGTCAACATCACCATGACCGTTACGCAGGTCCACCAGAATCTTGACCACGGCCAGAATATCTTCATTGGTCAACACCATCGGACCGGTGGACTCGGCACGGCCCATTTTGGCGTTGAATTTCATGCGCCCGACGCGCGACAGATCGTAGGTGTCGGGGTTGTAGAACAAACGCTGAAACAGTGCCTGCACCGCGTCTTCGGTGGGCGGCTCGCCGGGGCGCATCATGCGGTAGATGGCAACCCGTGCGGCAAACTCGTCGGTGGTTTCATCGGTGCGCAAAGTCTGGGAAATGTAGGCACCCTGGTCGAGCTCATTGGTATAGATGCAAGCCAGGTCCTGCACGCCAGCACTGCGGAGCTTCTTGAGCAAAACTTCAGTCAACTCTTCGTTGGCCTTGGCCAAGATTTCGCCGGTGTCGGAATCAACGACATTACGTGCCACAACGCGACCGACCAGAAAGTCTTCCGGCACCGAAATATGCGTTGTTTCGGTCTGCTCCATCTCGCGGGTATGACGGGCGGTAATGCGCTTGTCCTTGACCACCACCACTTTGCCGGTCTTGTCGGTGATATCAAAGCGCGCCACTTCACCGCGCAGGCGTTCGGCGACAAACTCCATTTGCGCGCCGCTGTCCATCAGACGGAAATTGTCATTGACAAAAAAGTTGGCCAGGATCGACTCGTGGTTCAAGCCAATGGCTTTGAGCAGAATCGTTACCGGCATCTTGCGGCGGCGGTCCACCCGGAAGTACAGGATGTCCTTGGGGTCAAACTCAAAGTCAAGCCAGGAGCCACGGTAGGGGATGATTCGCGCCGAAAACAGCAATTTGCCCGAACTGTGGGTCTTACCCTTGTCATGCTCGAAAAACACGCCGGGTGAACGGTGCAACTGCGACACAATGACACGCTCGGTACCATTGATCACAAACGAGCCCTTGTCGGTCATCAGGGGCACCTCGCCCATATAGACCTCCTGCTCCTTGACCTCTTTGACCACCTTGTTTTGCGTGGTGGAGGATTCGCGGTCATAAATGATCAGTTGCACCTTGGCCCGAACCGCAGAAGCAAACGTCAGCCCACGAGTCTGGCATTCACGCACATCAAAGGCAGGTTTTGCCAGGTTGTACTCCAAGTACTTCATCTCCACAAATCCATTGTGCGAAACAATGGGAAAAGCGGAATCAAAGGCAGCTTGCAAACCTTCAGTAGTGCGCTTTTTGGGTGCTATATCCGCTTGAAGAAAGGCCGTGTAGGCATCTTTCTGCATCTGCAACAGGTACGGTATTTCCAGCACACTGTCACGATTACCAAAATTTTTACGAATCCGCTTGCGTTCGGTATATGAATAAGCCATGAGATCTCCGGGCAACTGATGAACTTTTGGGTAGTCCTGGACGACTTAATTTCTTGGCGATTGGCCGCTACCAATCTATGGCGGACAGTCGCACCTTGCATGCGACCCGAACCAAGGCATCTTCTACTGTCGGGATGAGAAGACACTGAAAAACGATCAACTGATCGGCTTTTCGGTATATTCTTCAGAAATACTAAAGGCTGGAGGCCAATGACAGCACTCCAGCCCTGCACCAGCGCTCAATTACTTGAGTTCAGCCTTGGCACCTGCATCGAGCAGCTTCTTGAGGGCTGCGTCAGCATCAGCCTTGGACACAGCTTCCTTGACGTTCTTCGGAGCGCCATCCACCAAGTCCTTGGCTTCCTTGAGACCCAGACCCGTGATCTCGCGCACGGCCTTGATGACCGACACCTTCTGGGCACCCGCTTCCAGAAGAACCACATTGAACTCGGTCTTTTCTTCAACCACGGCCGCAGCGGCACCACCACCTGCGGCAGGGGCCGACATCGCGGCCGCGCTGACACCAAATTTCTCCTCGATGGCTTTCACCAGGTCGTTGAGTTCCATAACCGTCATGCTGTCAAGCGCGGTCAAAAATGCGTCTTTATCGAATGCCATTTTGATTTCCTACAGTTGGTTGGGGACAGAGCGTCGCTTTGCTCAGGATAGCCCCACAAGTTTCTACATTGGTTTCTATCTGCTGCCAGCGTTTATGCGGCAACTGCTTCAGCCGGGGCCTCTGGTGCTGCCTCAGAAACGCCAGCACCTCGTTTTTCCGCGATCGCGGCCAGCACACGGGCGGTACGCGAAATTGGGGACTGCATCAAGCCCAGCAACTGAGCCAGCAATACTTCCTTGGTAGGAATATTTGCCAGTTGCTTGACGCCATTGACATCCAGAACCTTTCCACCGTATGCGCCACCGCGAATCACCAATTTGTCGTTGGTTTTGGCGAAGTCAGCCACCACTTTCGCGGCAGCCACAGCATCTTCAGAAAAGCCATAGATCAGCGGACCCGTCATCAGGTCGGACACCACCGCAAAGCCACTGCCGGCCACAGCGCGGCGAGCCAGCGTGTTTTTCAACACACTCAGACTCACGCCGCTGCTGCGCGCTGACGAGCGCAATTTGGTCATGTCGGCTACCTTGATGCCACGGTATTCCGCCATCACGAGCGTTTGAGCTTTAGCGGCGAGGCCAGTCACATCATTGATGACCGCTTCTTTCTCACTGCGATTGAGACTCAAGGTCTACTCCTTCAAAATGTGTCCTTTGGCGGCAACCAGTTCACAGCCTCCAGACACGCCACATTGCAGCGACCAACTGTTTGTAAACTCTTTCATTCACTTGCAGCGGGATCGCCATCTGCGTTGGCTGTTCAATTAAGCACAATCCTGTTAGACAGTTTGCACACCAACGGTCTTTGATGGCCTGCTTGCTCCTTAGGAGCCACGCAGCCCACCACATCAGGCACCCTTTGTCAGGGCACCAGAACTCTTTCGTATCAGGCAGAAATCGTTTGCATATCCACCCGAACACCGATGCCCATGGTGCTAGAAACAGCCACCTTGCGCAGGTACAAACCCTTGCTCGTGGCGGGTTTGGCTTTGACCAAAGCATCCACCAAGGCAGCCAGATTGCCCTTCAGTTTGTCATTGTCAAACGAGCGACGGCCAATCGTGCCATGAACGATTCCCGCCTTGTCCACGCGGAACTGGACCTGTCCAGCCTTGGCGTTACGCACTGCAGTGGCCACATCAGGTGTCACCGTACCCACTTTGGGGTTGGGCATCAAGCCACGGGGGCCGAGAATCTGACCCAAAGTGCCGACGACACGCATCGCATCAGGAGCGGCGATGACCACATCAAAGGGCATATTGCCAGCCTTGACCATCGCAGCCAGATCGTCCATACCGACGATGTCAGCGCCCGCCGCTTTGGCTTCTTCAGCCTTGGCACCTTGAGCGAACACCGCCACGCGCTTGGTTTTGCCGGTACCATTTGGCAGCACCACTGCACCGCGCACCACCTGGTCTGATTTCTTGGCATCGATGCCAAGCTGAACGGCCACGTCGATGGATTCATCAAACTTGGCTGTTGCACACTCTTTGACCAGGCCAAGCGCATCACCAATGGTGTACAACTTGCCGCTGTCAACTTTGCCTTGCGCAGCTTTTTGTTTTTTAGTCAGATTTGCCATTTAAACACCCTCCACATTCACGCCCATGGAGCGAGCAGAACCGGCAATTGTGCGAACTGCTGCATCCATATCGGCGGCAGTCAGGTCTTTCATCTTCATTTTGGCGATTTCTTCGAGCTGGGCGCGGGTGATCTTGCCAACCTTCGTCTTGAGCGCGTTAGCTGAACCTTTGTCAATCTTGACCGCTTTTTTGATCAGAATGGACGACGGCGGCGACTTGATAACGAACGTAAAACTCTTGTCAGCAAAAGCAGTAATGACCACTGGCAGCGGCAAACCCGGCTCAACACCCTGAGTTTGCGCATTAAATGCCTTGCAGAACTCCATGATGTTCAGACCACGCTGACCTAATGCCGGGCCAATCGGGGGGGACGGATTGGCCTTGCCTGCTGGAACTTGCAGCTTGACAAAACCGACGATTTTTTTCGCCATATTTCACTCCTATCGGGTACTTGCGCCGGCGCACAATGAGTGCGAAACAGCTCCCCGTCATTGACGACCCACTAAAAAAACCTGGCACCGAGTCGGAAAGTGCCAAGCCAACCAATCAGCACCTTCAGGTTTTTTCGACCTGTGAGAACTCAAGCTCCACCGGGGTAGAACGACCAAAAATGGTAACGGCCACACGCACCTTGCTTTTGTCGTAGTTGACCTCTTCGACCGACCCGTTGAAGTCAGCAAATGGACCTTCCTTGACCCGCACAAATTCGCCCACCACAAACTCAACCTTGTGCCGGGGCTTTTCAGTGCCTTCCTGCATCTGGCTGACAATCTTCATGACCTCAGCCTCAGAAATAGGCGACGGACGGGTCTTGCCGCCACCGACAAAGCCAGTCACCTTATTGGTGTGCTTGACCAAATGCCAGGTATCGTCATCCATGACCATCTCAACCAACACATAGCCTGGAAAGAACTTGCGCTCTGTCGTTTTCTTTTGACCGTTCTTGATTTCAACCACTTCTTCCATGGGAACCAGAATGCGGCCAAACTTTGCCTGCATACCGGCACGGTTGATGCGTTCGGCGATATTGCGCTCAACAGCTTTTTCCATGCCAGAGTAAGCATGCACCACATACCAGCGCAAGTCAGGGTTGCTCGGCGCCATCGCCAGCGTCTGCGCAGCAGTTGGGATAGCGGCCGGTGACGTGGTTTCTACGACATCATTCATCAATTTTTCCATCCCAGAATCAGGTCATAAAAAACCCACTCAAGCGTTTTGTCAGTGAGCCACAAAAATAAAGCCATGATCAGCACAAAGCCAAAAACGTAAGCCGTCATTTGAATAGCCTCGCGCCGGGCGGGCCACACAACCTTTTTCACCTCGCGCACCGCGTCCTGCCCGAAAGCAGTCAGTGACTTGCCCGTCTCAGACATCAGGAAAATGACAACCGCAACCGCTAAACCAGCCAGCAAGCCCAGCCATTGAAACAGTGGCCCCTGTTTGCTCAAGACGTAGTAGGCGACCAAGGAAGCCACAACCATCGCCGCAGCGGCAGCCAACTTTGCCTTGTCGGCAGATGAGTTAACTGTTTGAACTTGTGTAGTGGCCATTGTGAATTGATCTTGCGCTTGTTAACTAACCGTTGTGTCTGCGACTCCGAGACGCATAAGCCCGCTATTTTCATAGCGGGCCATTTTTGCTTTTGCCAAGTTAATTGGCAGGGGCAGTAGGAATCGAACCTACAACCTTCGGTTTTGGAGACCGACGCTCTGCCAATTGAGCTATACCCCTATCTAATCCCTAACCCAATTGTCGACAGAACCGGCTCATCATGTGTGTGCCGCAGGTATTACCGTCAAACATGTTGTTATGCAATCACCTTGGCAACCACACCGGCACCCACCGTCTTGCCACCTTCACGGATCGCAAAACGCAGGCCTTCTTCCATGGCGATCGGGGCAATCAGCTTGACCGTGATCGACACGTTGTCACCGGGCATGACCATTTCCTTGCCTTCTGGCA
>JAIFMA010000114.1 GCA_020048795.1 Rhodoferax sp. | reverse complement strand
CTAACCCATTATTAAAGGACATCTCCATGAAGCGCAAGCTGTTTGCACTGCTGATCGTCGCCACAGCCAGCATGTCGGTGCTGGCCAGCCCTGAATTGGCACAAAAGAAAAACTGCCTTGCCTGCCATGCCGTTGACCACAAGGTGGTCGGGCCAGGCTACAAGGACATTGCCAAAAAATACAGCGGCCAAGATGCCGTGGTCAAACTCGCTGGCAAGATCATGAAGGGTGGCGCAGGCGTATGGGGTGTGGTTCCCATGCCCGCCAATCCACAGGTCAATGAGGCCGATGCCAAGCAACTCGCCAGCTGGATTTTGTCTCTGAAATAGGCGCTTGGCATTGCTGAAAAAAAGCCCGCATGCTGCGGGCTTTTTTATATAAAAAGTGCTTCTAGCCCTTGTTGATCATGGGCTAGGCACTCTCTAATTAGTAGCATCAATAAGTTTGACCCAACTGCCCCAGAATGGCCGGGTTTTCCAGTGTGGAGACGTCCTGGGTGATGGTTTCACCCTTGGCCAATGATCGCAGCAGGCGACGCATGATCTTGCCGGAACGGGTCTTGGGCAGGTTTTCACCAAAACGGATGTCCTTGGGCTTGGCAATCGGGCCGATTTCCTTGGCCACCCAGTCGCGCAACTCTTTGGCCAGCGCTTTGGCCTCGTCGCCGGTGGGCACGCCGCGTTTCAACACCACAAAAGCGCAAATGGCTTCACCGGTCATGTCATCGGGCCGGCCGACGACAGCGGCTTCGGCCACCAGATCGGTCTTGGCGACCAGGGCCGATTCGATTTCCATGGTGCCCATGCGATGGCCCGACACGTTCAGCACGTCATCAATACGCCCGGTAATGCGGAAGTAGCCCCGGTCGGCACTGCGCACCGCCCCGTCGCCGGCAAGGTAATAAGTGCCACCCATTTCTGCCGGGAAATAACTGTTTTTGAAACGATCGGGGTCATTCCAGATGGTGCGGATCATCGACGGCCAGGGGCGCTTGACCACCAGCATGCCACCTGATCCATTGGGTACGTCGTGCCCGGCTTCATCGACGATGGCGGCCATGATGCCTGGCAGCGGCAAGGTGCAGCTACCAGGTACCAGCGGGGTGGCACCCGGCAGCGGCGTGATCATGTGACCACCGGTTTCGGTCTGCCAGAAGGTATCGACAATCGGGCAGCGTTCGCCGCCGACGTTTTTGTAGTACCACATCCAGGCTTCAGGGTTGATCGGCTCGCCGACTGAGCCCAGAATGCGCAGGCTGCTCAGGTTAGAGCGGGCCGGATGGACTTTTTCATCCGACTCGGCCAACTTGATCAGTGAGCGAATGGCGGTGGGTGCAGTGTAGAAAATGCTGCACTTGTGGCGCTCGATGGTCTGCCAGAAGCGCCCAGCGTTCGGATAGGTCGGAATGCCCTCAAAAATGATCTGGGTGGCACCTGCCGCCAGCGGACCATAAGCGACATAGGAGTGGCCGGTAATCCAGCCAATGTCGGCGGTGCACCAGAACACGTCGTCGGCCCTTAGATCGAAAGTCCAATCCATGGTCAGCTTGGCCCACAACAAAAAGCCGCCAGTGGAATGCTGCACACCCTTGGGCTTGCCAGTGGAGCCGGATGTAAACAAGATAAACAGCGGGTGCTCGGCACCGACCATGACCGGTGCACATTCGGTGCTTTGCCCGGCCAGTGCGTCGGTAAACGTGACATCGCGGCCTGCCACCATGTTGCACTTGGTGGCCGTGCGTTCAAACACAAAAACCGTCTTGATCGACTCGCAGCCACCGAGGTCCAGGCCTTCATCGACGATCGCCTTGAGCGGCAGTTCCTTGCCGCCGCGCATCTGGAAGTTGGCGGTGATCACCGACACGGCACCCGCGTCCATGATCCGCTCTTGCAGCGCCTTGGCCGAAAAGCCGCCAAAAACCACGCTGTGCGTGGCGCCGATACGGGCACAGGCCTGCATGGCGATCACCCCTTCAAGCGTCATGGGCATGTAAATCAGCACCCGGTCACCCTTTTGAATGCCATGGGCTTTGAGCGCGTTGGCAAACTGACTGACTTTGGCCAGCAGCTCCTTGTATGTGGTCTTGGTGGCAACGCCGTTGTCGGCTTCAAAAATAACCGCCACCTTGTTCTCGTTGGGCGTTCCCATGTGCTTGTCAAGGCAGTTGGCCGAGGCATTGAGCTCGCCATCTTCAAACCATTTGTAAAAAGGCACATTGGATTCGTCGAGTGTCTTGGTGAAGGGCTTGCTCCAGACCACGTTTTCACGCGCCAGGCGGGCCCAGAAACCTTCAAAATCGGCGGCCGCTTCAGCGCACAAGGCGTTGTAGGCATCCATGCCGGAAATGCGCGCGGCCTTGACGGTCGCCTCACTCGGTGAAAAAACGCGGTTCTCAACCAACACGGATTCAATAGCAGTCGATGGGGTGCTCACAGATAGATCTCCTCTTTTGTTAAACGAATTCCATCCAATAATGTCCGGGCTGGTACTTACAGGCTACTGACTGTCTTCGACTTGACATAACACCCCACTAAAATCGATTTATTCATAACCACTCCGTTGCAAATGTCCACACCCAAACCATCCATCCCCAGTCCGATGCGCCCGATTCCCCGTTTCATCTTTGCCAGCAGATGGCTGCAACTGCCTCTTTACGTTGGGCTGATCGCCGCCCAGGGTGTTTATGTGTTCCATTTCTGGGTCGAACTGCTGCATTTGCTGGAAGCCGCCTTTGGCAACCAGAATGCGTTGCAGGCGCTGGTGACCAGCATTGGTTACCGGTCGGATGTCGCGGTGACCTCACTCAACGAGACCATCATCATGCTGGTGGTGCTGGCGCTGATTGACGTGGTGATGATCTCCAACCTGCTGATCATGGTGATTGTGGGTGGCTACGAGACCTTTGTCAGCCGCATGGACCTCGAAGGTCACCCCGATCAGCCCGAATGGTTGAGCCATGTCAACGCTTCGGTGCTCAAGGTCAAACTGGGCACGGCGATCATTGGCATCAGTTCAATCCATCTGCTGAAAACCTTTATCAACGCCGCGAACTACGAACCCAAGGTGCTGATTGCGCAAACCGCCATCCACATCACGTTCTTGTTGTCAGCCATCGCCATTGCCTACACCGACAAACTGATGACACAGCCCAGGCAGGGCTCGCACTAAGGGCTTGTCCATGAATAAGCTGTGCATTTGGCCACCGTGGATTTGGGAGGCAATGCCAGGCGCAGAGTGCGCCGTGCAGCTTGGCTGCACAAGCGATTTGCAACGACGCAGTGCGCCCAAAGCTGGCGAGCCCAATGTGCATGTTATTTTTGAACAAGCCCTGAGTCATCTGCGCGCTGCAAATCCCAACGCGTTCTGTTGAATTGGTCGGTCAGTGCGTGTATACAAATGGGTCCCCATGAAAAAATAGTGAGATGTACTTGTTGCTCGCCACACTCACGCCGTTTTTTGGTGCCGGGCTGCTGACGCTTTTGTCCGGGCTTAGCCGACGCGCGTCAGGCTGGATGGCGGCTGGTGTCACGACGCTGGCACTTGCCTTCTTGCTGCCTTCGCTGACCGGCAGCTTTGCCGGTGACACGACGGTCTATCGTTTGCGCTGGATTTCCAGCGCCGGGCTGGACCTGAGCTTTCGCATGGACGGCCTGGGTGTGCTGTTCTCATTACTGATTCTGATCATCGGCCTGCTGGTGATTCTGTATGCGCACTATTACCTGTCTGAGCGTGACAGCCTGTGCCGGCTCTACACCTACCTGCTGCTCTTCATGGGTTCCATGTTGGGTGTGGTGTTGTCCGAAAACCTGATCCAGTTGCTGATTTTCTGGGAACTCACCAGCCTGTCGTCTTTTTTGCTGATTGCCTACTGGCGTCACCGTGAGGCGGCGCGCAGTGGTGCCAAGATGGCATTGGCGATCACCGGTGCAGGCGGCCTGGCGCTGTTGGGCGGCTTCGTATTGCTGGGCGAAATGGTGGGCAGCTATGAACTCACCACCGTGCTGGCCAGTGGTGACCTGGTTCGCGCCCACCCGCTTTATTTACCCGCTCTACTGTTGATTCTGCTGGGCGCATTTACCAAGTCGGCGCAATTTCCTTTCCATTTCTGGCTGCCCAACGCCATGGCAGCACCCACCCCGGTATCGGCCTACCTGCACTCGGCCACGATGGTGAAAGCCGGAGTTTTTTTGCTGGCCCGGCTGTTCCCGGTGCTCTCAGGCACCGATGCCTGGACCTGGTGGGTGGGTGGCATTGGCCTGACCACGTTTTTGCTGGGTGCGGTGTTGGCCCTGTTCAAACACGACCTTAAAGGGCTGCTGGCCTACTCAACCATCAGCCACCTCGGGCTGATCACGGCACTGTTTGGCATTGGCACGCCGCTGGCAGCCGTGGCCGGGGTGTTTCATATCATCAACCACGCCATTTTCAAGGCCGGGCTGTTCATGGCGGCCGGCATCATCGACCACGAATGTGGCACCCGCGACATGCGCCGCATCAACGGCCTGTGGCACGACATGCCGCACACGGCCACCCTGGCCATGGTGGCCTCTGCAGCCATGGCGGGCGTGCCGCTGGCCAATGGTTTTTTGTCCAAGGAAATGTTTTTTGCCGAAGCGGTGGAAGCCGGTAGCCGGATGCGCCTGGGCTGGCTGCTGCCCGTGGTGGTCACGCTGGCGGGCATTTTTGCCGTGGCATATTCCATACGCTTCATTCACGACGTGTTTTTCAATGGCGAGCCGATTGACCTGCCCAAGACACCCCATGAGCCGCCACGCTGGATGAAAGTACCGGTGGAAATTCTGGTGGTCTTGGTGCTGCTGGTGGGCATGTTCCCGGCACAAACGGTTGAACCCTTATTGGCCGTGGCGGCCGGTGCCGTGCTGCAAGGGCCGCTACCCGAGCACAACCTGGCCATCTGGCATGGCTTCAGTCCCGCGCTGTGGATGAGCGTCATTGCCCTGGCGGGCGGCACCTTGCTGTACTGGGGGCGCCAACCACTGTTTGCCCTGCACGACCGGTTTGACGAGCGATTTCAGGGCAAGGTCATTTTTGATGGGCTTTTGAATGCGCTGCTGTCATTGGCGCAACGCATCACCGATTGGGCAGACACCAGCTCGCTGCAGCGTCAATTGATGTGGTTTGTGCTGTGCGCGCTGCTGCTCGGCGGCACCGGTTTGGCCCTGGCCCCTGCCCCGCTGACCGGTGCGCGGCCCTTGTTGCCGGTTGATGGGGTCAGCCTGACGGCAGCAATCACCCTGTTGCTGGCGACACTGGCGGCCACCGTGCTGCATCGCCAGCGGCTCACAGCCCTGATCCTGACTGGTGCCGTGGGATTGATCGTGGCGCTGGTGTTTGTCAAGTTTTCTGCGCCAGACCTGGCGCTGACGCAACTCTCGGTGGAAGTGGTCACCGTCATCCTGCTGCTGCTGGCGCTGTACTTTTTGCCAGCCAGCACGCCGCGCGAATCCAGTAGGTTGCGGCGCTGGCGTGATGCCGCTATTGGCCTGCTGGCCGGTGGCGGAACGGCCGCACTGGCCTGGGCCGTGCTGACCAGATCCAGCGGCAACATCGCCGGCTTTTTTATTGAAAACAGCGTGCCAGGAGGCGGCGGGCACAACGTGGTGAATGTGATTTTGGTGGATTTCCGCGGATTTGATACTTTTGGTGAAATCACCGTGCTGGCGCTGGCTGGTTTGGGTATTTTTGCGTTGTTGGATAGATTGCGGCTGCACGGACCAACACAGGATGCCGGTGGCCGTGCCTGGGCTGCCGATACCCACCCGATGATTCTGGCCACCTTTGCCAGACTGTTGTTACCGCTGGCGCTGCTGGTGTCAGTGTTCATCTTTTTGCGCGGCCACAACCTGCCGGGTGGTGGTTTCATTGCCGGCTTGGTCACCGCCATTGCGCTGATCATGCAGTACCTGGCCAACGGTGTGAGCTGGACCCATGCACGCCTGCCTGAGGGCACCCAGCCGCTGATTGCCGCAGGCTTGTGCATCGCGCTGCTCACCGGCCTGGCAAGTTGGGCCTTTGGTCGCCCATTTCTGACTTCCACCTTTGGCCATCTGAACTGGCCGCTGGTGGGTGAGTTTGAACTGGCCTCTGCCATGGCCTTCGATCTGGGCGTTTTCCTGGTGGTGGTGGGTGCCACGCTGCTGATTTTGATCAACCTGGGCCTGGCCCACCGCGCCAGTCATGACAAGGAGCACCCGTCATCGAAGCCCTGATTGCCCTGGCCATTGGCACCCTGACCGGTTGCGGTGTTTACCTGATGCTGCGCGCGCGTACCTTCGCCGTGGTGCTGGGGCTTACCCTGCTGTCTTACGCAATCAACCTGTTTTTGTTTGCCACCGGCCGCCTGGTGATTGGCCAACCCCCGGTGATCTCCAGTGCGCTTGGCCATGCCGACCCGTTGCCGCAGGCGCTGGTGCTGACCGCCATCGTGATTGGTTTTGCCATGACCGCGTTTGTCATCATGCTTAGCTTGCGCGCCCATGACGAATTTGGCAACGACCATGTTGACGGTCTTGACACCCCTGCAGATGCCAAAGGTGATGCCGCATGATGGGGCATTTGGCGATCACACCGATCTTGCTGCCGTTCATCGCCGGCGTTGTGCTGCTGATGCTGGCGCGATTCTCCTGGACGCTGCAGCGCTGGGTGGCACTGGCATCGGTGCTGGTTCAAGTCGTTGTAGCCGTCACATTGCTGCTGGCGGTATCAAAGGGTGACATGCTGGTTTACCGGCTAGGCGACTGGCCCGCGCCCTGGGGCATTGTGCTGGTGGCAGACCAGTTGGCGGCCTGGATGGTGCTGATCACCACGCTGCTGGCACTGCCTGCCGTGGTCTTTGCCTGTGGCGGTGTGGATGCCCAGGGTCGGCATTTTCATGTGCTGTTTCAGATGCAGTTGTTTGGCCTGGCAGGCGCCTTTCTAACCGGCGACTTGTTCAACCTGTTTGTCTTTTTTGAGATCTTGCTGATCGCGTCTTACGGGCTGGCGCTGCACGGCGGTGGTGCCACACGCACCCGCGCCGGCCTCCACTATGTGGTGATGAATCTGGCGGGATCCGCCGTGTTTTTGATCGCTGCCGGGCTGATTTACGCCGCGCTGGGCAGCTTGAACCTGGCCGACCTGGCTGCCAAAGCCAGCACCCTGGCCGCTGACCAGTTGGGGCTGGCGCGCGCCGGCGGCTTGCTGCTGTTGCTGGTGTTTGGCTTGAAAGCCGCGCTGCTGCCCCTGCATTTGTGGTTGCCACGCGCTTACGCGGGTACCTCCGCCCCGGTGGCGGCGCTGTTTGCCATCATGACCAAGGTCGGCATTTACGCCATTTTGCGCACTCACACCCTGCTTTTTGGCAGCGCGGCGGGCGACTTGGCGCAGTTGTTTGACCCCTGGTTGTTACCGCTGGCCTTGGCCACCAGCGTCATCGGCATACTCGGCGCGTTGGCTGCGAGCAGCCTGGCAAAGCTGTCGGCTTACCTGGTGCTGGTATCGGTCGGCACCTTGCTGACCGGCATCGCGACGGGCACACAAGGCATTGCCGCCGCCCTGTATTACCTGCCGCACAGCACCTTCAGCGCTGCCCTGCTGTTTTTGCTGACCGATGCGATCAAACGGCGGCGTCCCGTCAATGGTGACCGTTTCGCCACCGATGCCGACCTGCCCCGCCACGCCTTGTGGGGCGCGTTGTTTTTTGCCGCAGCCGTGGCTGTGACCGGGTTGCCACCGTTATCTGGATTTGTTGGCAAGTTTTTGATTTTGCGGGCGATGCCTGGGCAGCCCTGGGTGTGGGCCGTGATCTTGCTCGGGGCGCTAATGGGGGTGATTGCCCTGGCGCGTGCTGGCAGCAGCTTGTTTCTGGCAGCCACACCTGCGCCGCAACCAGACCCGATGCCGGACACCCCTGGACCCTCGGCTGCACCGGAACTGCTGTCCATCGGCAGCCTGCTCGGCCTGATTCTGGCGCTAACTGTAGTAGCTGGCCCGGCGGTGGACTTTGCCAATGCCACGGCAATTCAGTTGGCCAACCCCACGCTCTACATCTCTGCGGTACTGACAGGTAAACCATGAAACGCTGGCTACCCCACCCCTTGCTGACACCGATTCTGACGGTGGTTTGGTTGTTGCTCAACAACACCCTGGCCGCCGGGCACATTGTGCTGGGCCTGTTGCTGGGTTGGGCCATCCCGCGCTTCACCCTGGCGTTTTGGCCCAACCCCGTGCGCATTTATCGACCTGCCAGCCTGCTGCGGTTCACTGGCGTTTGCTTGTATGACGTTCTGGTTGCCAATGTGGCTGTGGCACGCCTGGTGCTGGCTGGCCCCAAGGCGCTCAACCCCCTATTTGTGCAGGTACCGCTGGATTTAACCAATGAGCTGGCACTTGGCCTGTTGGCCAACACCATTTGCCTGACACCTGGCACCGTCACGGCAGATCTGTCGCCAGATCGGCGGGTCTTGTGGGTCCATGCATTGGACTGCACCGACCCCGATGAGCTGGTGCGCACCATCAAGCGGCGGTTCGAGGCACCTTTGCGGGAGATTTTTGAATGCTGAACGCTGCACTCACGATTGCTTTTGGGCTGGTTGCCGCAGCCTTTGGCATCAGTTTCTTCAGGTTGATCAAGGGACCCAGCTTGCCAGACCGCATCCTGGCGCTCGATACCCTGTACATCAACGCCATTGCGCTGCTGGTGCTGCTGGGCATGCACCTGGCAAGTCCGCTGTATTTTGAGGTGGCTTTACTGATTGCCCTGATGGGTTTTGTCGGCACCGTGGCGCTGAGCAAGTTTTTGTTGCGGGGAGACATCATCGAATGAGCAGCAACACCGAAATACTGTTGTCGGCACTGGTCTTGGTCGGTGCCATCTTTACCTTTGTCGGCTCGCTCAGCCTGGTGCGTTTCAAGGATTTCTACACACGCCTGCACGGCCCCACCAAGGCCACCACACTGGGGGTTGGCTGTCTGCTGGTGGCCTCCGCCATTTTTTTCAGCGTGACGGGGAACGCTTTGAGCCTGCATGAAATCCTGGTGAGTCTGTTTTTGTTCATCACCGCGCCTGTCTCGGCGCACCTGCTGGCCAAAGCCGCTCTGCATCTGCAGCTACCGTCGGTGGCAACGCTGCCGGACGCGGCACGCACGTCTGTCATCACACCAGCCCTGCCGGCAGTACCGACGCATGTCCCCAGGCATCTTCAGATGCATGGCAAGGACAAGGCGAAACAACAACGACACGAATGATTGAGAAATGGAATGACACCATCTGGCCAGATACAGGGTGTCAGGCCAGCGTTGGGGCTGGGTGGTTAAACTCCGATTTTGAGCTCTTTTTGCTGAACCAACCCCGTTTGCCACAACTGAGAGGACACCCCCAATGACCACCGCTATCCGCCAGGACGACCTGATCGAATCCGTTGCTGCCGCCCTGCAATACATCAGCTACTACCACCCGGCTGACTATATCGCCCACCTGGCCCGAGCCTATGAGCGCGAACAAAGCCCGGCCGCCAAAGATGCCATTGCACAGATTTTGACCAACAGCAAGATGTCAGCAGAGGGCCACCGCCCGATTTGCCAGGACACCGGCATCGTCAACGTGTTTCTGAAGGTTGGTATGGACCTGCGCTGGGACGGCTTTACTGGTTCACTCGACGATGCCATCAACGAAGGTGTGCGCCGGGGCTACAACCACCCCGACAACACGCTACGCGCCAGCGTGGTGGCCGACCCCGAGTTTTTGCGCAAAAACACCAAGGACAACACACCCGCCGTCATCTTCAGCGAGATCGTGCCCGGCAATACGCTGGAAGTCACCGTGGCTGCCAAAGGCGGTGGTTCTGAGAACAAAAGCAAGATGTACATGCTCAACCCCGGCGACTCGGTGGTCGATTGGGTGCTGAAAACCGTGCCGACCATGGGTGCTGGCTGGTGCCCGCCCGGCATGCTGGGCATTGGCATTGGCGGCACCGCTGAAAAAGCCGTGCTGATGGCCAAGGAAAGCCTGATGGACGACCTGGACATGTACGAGTTACAGGCCAAGGCCGCCACGGGCGCAGAACTTAGCAAAGTCGAAGGCCTGCGGCTGGAACTGTTCGACAAAGTCAACGCGCTGGGCATTGGCGCGCAAGGCCTGGGTGGCCTGACCACCGTGCTCGATGTCAAGATCAAGATGTACCCGACCCACGCCGCCAGCAAGCCGATTGCCATGATTCCCAACTGCGCGGCCACCCGCCATGCGCATTTTGTGATGGATGGCAGCGGCCCGGTCTATCTGACACCGCC
>JAIFMA010000126.1 GCA_020048795.1 Rhodoferax sp. | reverse complement strand
CTCGAACTGGCCGCGCAGGCTGATGTCGTGCTCGGCATCAAAAAAGTGGAAGCGATTTTTGCCGGCCTGCTTGGCCTGGTACATGGCCTGGTCGGCCTGGCGCAGCAACTGCTCAGCGTCAACCTCCTGGCTTTGCGGAAAAAACGCCACGCCAATGCTGGCCGAGACCCGCAACTCCCGGCCCAACAAGCTGATGGGCGCGTCTGCTGCGGCCAGCAAGCGGGTCAACAGGGGCACACTGTCGGACGGGCCATTCACGTCCATCATCACCCCGACAAACTCGTCACCTCCCAACCGGGCCAAGGTGTCGCCATCACGCAGCGCCTGCTTCATGCGCCCGGCCAGCAGCAGCAGAAGCTGGTCACCCACCTCATGACCGAAGCTGTCGTTGATGAACTTGAAACCATCCAGGTCGAGATAGGCAACACCGAGCTTCTGGCCACGCCGCGCCACCTGCGCCATACCGTGGCGCAACCGGTCGGCCAGCAGCACCCGGTTGGGCAGCCCCGTCAGCGCGTCAAAATGGGCCAGGTGCTGCAACTCGAGTTCGTGTTTTTTGGTGGCCGTGACATCCATGTAAAACGTGACAAAACCGCCCTGGGGCAACGGTGTCCCGCGGATCTCGATCATGGTGCCATTGGGCAGCACCCGTTCAAACCGGTGTGCCACCGGTTGGCCAACCTGGGCCAGACGCTGCGCCACCAGTTGATCCACATCGACCACCCCATAGTCGCCGCGCTGGGCATTGAAGCGCAGCACGTCTTCAAACCTCAGGTCGGGCCGGTCCATCAAGTCATCAGGCAGTGCCAGCATGGATTTGTAGCGGGCATTAAAAGCCCGCACCCGCAAGTCTGCGTCCACCACCGACACACCGCCGGGAAAGTTCTCAATGATGGTTGACAACTGGTCGTTTTGTTGCTGCAGCCGGGTCTCGGCCATACGCAAGGCCTGCACCTGCTGGTTCAGGGTGTGCGCCCGGGCATCCAGCTCTTGCTGATGCTGACGCAGGGTACTGAGCATGGCTTGCTGACTGCTGGCCAGCTCGACAATCTCGGCCACCCGGCTATGGGTGTGCACCTCGCCCTCAAAATCGAGCTGCCCCACGCGACGACTGGCCCGTGCCAGCGACTCCAGCGGCCTGGACAGGCCCAGCGTGCCGGCCCGGATCGTCCACATGGCCAGC
The DNA here is from genome assembly GCA_020048795.1 of Rhodoferax sp. GTDB lineage: Bacteria > Pseudomonadota > Gammaproteobacteria > Burkholderiales > Burkholderiaceae_C > Rhodoferax. The sequence goes on along the minus strand of JAIFMA010000126.1, from coordinate 9,178 downwards.
AGCAACACCACCAGCAAAGCCAGCCCCAAAGCCAGCGCAATGGGACGCCAGGCCGGTGCAAACTCACTGGCCGGTGCCAGCACCACCACCCACAGGCGCTGCCCGCCCAGCACATAGGGACGCACACTGACCAACCAGCCGATTCCGGCAGAATCGAAGGCCAACACGTCACCATGCGGACGCTCTAGCGCCCGCCAGCGCAGCAACCCGTCACTGACCTGCGGCAAGCCCAGTGCCGACACGGGCTTGAGCATGCGTCCCAGCCAATCGTTCACCGGCATGCCCTCGGGGGTGGCCGGCAAAGCCAGTACTTTCTCATCGTCGGTCACCACCAGTGCCAGCCCGCCCTGCCCCACGCTGGCACCCAGGGTCACTCGGGACAGGTCGCGCAAGGTCAGGTCAAAACCCAACACGAAGTCTTGCCCGTCGGTCAGTCGGCTGCGGCTTGACACCGTGATGCCGGGATCACCGGTGGTAAAAAAAGTGTAAGGGGCGCTCCAGAACACACCGTTCTCACCGGCTGTGTTCATGGCCCCCTGGTACCAGGGCCGCAAGCGAGGGTCATAGGCCTGATCGCTCCAGCGTTGGGTCGAGCGGCCCACGGGATCGTGCTCAATCAACAGGTGCTGATGCAAACCCCAGCGCGCAATGTCGGTCATGCGGTTGCGCCAGGTGCCGCCGGGCTGCTCCAGCAGCAGCCAGCCCTGCCCGCCGGAAGTACCTGCCACCACCGAGGTCAACTGGGAAAACTCTTGCAGGATCGGCTTGAAGGTGTGGTTGAAAGCGTGCGGCGAGGCCAGATCGGGGGCCTGCCCGGCCAGCCAGCCACGACTCATGGCGAGCAGATGGATGGGTGGCATAAACACCGTGTTCAAACCGGTCTCAACCTTGGCCGCAGCACTGTCAAACTGCTCACGGGCGATCTGATCAGCCATCGGCATCATGCCAAACCAGACAAAACATGCCGCCACCAGCAGCGCCGTTCCAGTCAACAAGACACCGGCCCGGTGCAGCATCAACTGGCGCAGCGGCAAGACGGTGTCTCGGCGCAACTTCATGCTGACGATGCGGGTTCGATCAGGGGACGTCCCGGCATCTGCGCCGACCAATCAATCGGGTCCTGCTGCAGCACCATGTCAATATCCACCCCCAGCACCTCGGCCACCGCCGACGGAAACGTCACGGCCATCATGTTCTGCGTCAGGCCAGCCTGGCGCGCACGCGAGCGCCAGGCCGCCAGATGCACCACACCGGCCAGCGGCTCATAGACCACATTGTCAAAGGGTGCAAACTGGTATTGCAATGCATCAACAATCACTTTGGGAAAATGCCACTGCTGCGCCAGCCAGGCGCTGGCCTGGGTGTAACCAAAGCCAAACGCCTGACGTTCCAGCCGCTCGCGCTTGAGCTCCAGCGGACCGGCATCGGCGTCCAGTGCAATGGCCTGCGGCATGGCAGCCCGCATGGCCATGACACCCACCGCATGAATCAGCCCGGCAGTAAAGGCTGCCTGCTGGTTTTGCCGCACCAGGCCGGCCAGCGAGCGGGCCACCCGGGCACAATCGCGGCTATAGGCCCAGAACTGGGGCAGCGCCAGGCCCGGCATCGACCGGAATGACGCCAACGCGGCCGCCGAACTGACCATGGTTTGCACCTGACTCAGGCGCAGTACCGCCAGCGCCTCACTCACACAATGCACTTGACCGCCGAGCTTGAAGAAACTGGCGTTGGCTGCCTGCAGCACGCGCGTCGTCAGGGCCGGGTCGGTGCTGATGAACTGGTCGATACGCCGCAAATCGGGGCGCTGCTGGGCCAATTCAGCCAACAGCAAGGCCACCAGCCTGGGCGCGCTGGGAATGACAAAACGCGGCGACAGCAGTGCAGAGAGTTCCATAAAACTATTTCCCGAGTCCCTTGAGTCTGGCAAATGCGGATGACATCGCTGTCGATTGTGGCGCAATAAGGCCGCGTCCGGCCGCCTGGACGTTGCCCTGGGTGCCAGCACGACCACGCCCGCTGGCAGCCGCCGCCTGGAACCGGTTGTCGCCAACCGCATCGCGCCGGGTTGGGGCGGCACCGAGCTTCATGCTCAAGGCAATGCGCTTGCGCGCCACGTCCACCTCGACCACCTGCACCTTGACAATGTCGCCGGTCTTCACCACCTCACGCGCATCGGTGACAAATTTGTGACTGAGCTGGCTCACGTGCACCAGCCCGTCCTGGTGCACGCCCAGGTCCACAAACGCGCCAAACGCCGCCACGTTGCTCACCGTGCCTTCGAGCACCATGCCCTCTTTCAGGTCACGGATGTCTTCAACGCCGTCATTAAAGCGCGCCACCTTGAAGTCCGGGCGTGGGTCACGACCGGGTTTTTCCAGCTCGCCCAGGATGTCGCGCACGGTGATCATGCCAAATTGCGCGTTGGCAAACAGTTCGGGGCGCAGCGATTTGAGCAGGTCGGCACGCCCCATCAGATCGGCCACCGGCTTGCCCGTACTGGCCATGATCTGCTCGACCACCGGGTAGGTTTCGGGGTGCACGCCAGTCATGTCCAGCGGGTTGCTGCCACCACGAATGCGTAAAAAGCCGGCGCTCAGCTCGAATGTTTTGGCACCCAGACCCGTGACCTTGAGCAGATCCTGCCGGCTGGCAAAAGCACCGTTGGCGTCACGCCAGCGCACCACCGCCCGGGCCACACTGGCCGACAAGCCCGAGACGCGACTCAGTAGCGGCACGCTGGCCATGTTCAAGTCCACCCCGACCGCATTGACACAGTCTTCCACCACCGCGTCCAGCGTCCTGGCCAGTTCGCTTTGGTTCACATCGTGCTGATACTGGCCAACGCCAATTGACTTGGGGTCGATTTTGACCAGTTCGGCCAACGGGTCTTGCAAGCGGCGGGCGATGTTGGCGGCACCGCGCAGACTCACATCCACCTCGGGCATCTCCTGACTGGCAAACTCGCTGGCCGAATAGACCGAGGCTCCGGCTTCGCTGACCACTACTCTTTCGATAGCTGGTTGCGCTTTACCGGTCTGCTCCGTGGCCGATTTAGCCAAGTATTTGATGAGCTCTGCGGCAAGTTTGTCGGTCTCGCGGCTGGCCGTGCCGTTGCCGATGGCGATCAGGGTCACACCGTGTTTTTCGCACAGTTTGGCCAACGTGTGCAGTGCACCATCCCAGTCGCGCCGGGGCTCGTGCGGAAACACCGTGGCGGTATCGACCAGCTTGCCGGTGGCATCGACCACCGCCACCTTGACCCCGGTGCGGATGCCGGGGTCAAGCCCCAATACCACGCGCGCGCCTGCTGGTGCTGCCAGCAGCAGGTCTCGCAGGTTGTCGGCAAACACCTTGATAGCCACCTGCTCGGAGGCCTGTCGCAGCCGCGCAAACAGGTCACGTTCGGTGGACAGGCTGAGTTTGACGCGCCAGGCCCAGGCCACACATTTGCGGATCAGATCATCGGCGGCGCGACCGCGATGGCTCCAGCCCAGCTTCAGCGCCAGCCGAGCTTCGGCCAGCGACACCGTTTGCTTAGCTCTCGATTGAATAGCTGTCAGCGCAGGCTCTGAAAGGGCTAATGGCTGATTTTGTGGTGATTTTTCGGCCACCAGCAGAGCCGGCTCGGGCAACACCAGTTTGACCTCGAGAATCTCCAGACTGCGCCCCCGGAACATCGCCAGCGCCCGGTGTGACGGCACCCGGCTGATGGGCTCGGCGCAATCAAAATAGTCTCTGAATTTGGCAACTTCGGGGTCGTTTTCGTTTTTCCCGTCCATCAGACGACTCTTGAACAGGCCCTCGGTCCACAGCCATTCGCGCAGGTCCTGAACCAGCACCGCATCCTCAGCCCAGCGCTCACTCAGGATGTCACGCACACCGTCGAGCACCGCCGACACCGTGGTGAAGTCATCACCCACCTGATTCTTTTCGGTCAAGACAAAGGCCTGCGCCTGACCTGAGGGGTCCAGCGTCGGGTCGGCCAACAACAAGTCGGCCAGCGGCTCCAGGCCAGCCTCGCGTGCGATTTGCCCCTTGGTGCGGCGCTTTTGCTTGTAGGGCAGGTAGAGATCTTCAAGCTCTTGCTTGGTGGGAGCATCCATCAACGCGGCCAGCAAGGCGGGTGTCATCTTGCCCTGCTCCTCAATGCTGTTGATGACCGCAGCCAGCCGGTCTTGCAGCTCACGCAGATAGACCAGACGCACGTCGAGTTGGCGCAACTGGATGTCGTCAAGGCCACCGGTGACCTCTTTGCGGTAGCGGGCAATAAAGGGCACGGTCGCGCCGCCGTCAAGCAGTTCGATGGTGGCAGCTACCAAGCGCTCCTGAACACCGAGTTCATGCGCGATTTTGCCAATGATGTTTTGCATAAGTCAGGGTCGTGCCGGCACCAGGGCCAGCATCTAATAAAGCCGCGAAAGTGACACAGGCCTGGTCACAGCCATGGCCGCAAGCCGTTCGGTCAGCCGCCACTTTGGACCCGCCGCATCGATTGACTGTACCGGTACTGTCTGCCACAAAAAACCCCTAAGTGAATCAACAGCTTAGGGGTTTTTATTGGCCGTCATTGGCGGCCCTTGTGGTCTATCACATGTGCTCAATCATGACCTGGCCAAATCCTGAGCAACTCACCTGGGTAGCGCCCTCCATCAGACGGGCAAAGTCGTAGGTCACCTTCTTGCTCTTGATCGAACGTTCCATCGATTTGATGATGGTGTCAGCCGCTTCCAGCCAGCCCATGTGGCGCAGCATCATTTCAGCGGACAAAATTTCAGAACCCGGATTCACATAGTCCTTGCCTGCATACTTGGGCGCAGTGCCATGGGTGGCTTCGAAACAGGCGACCGAATCCGACAGGTTGGCACCCGGCGCAATACCAATACCACCCACTTGAGCCGCCAAGGCGTCCGACACATAGTCGCCATTCAAATTGAGAGTGGCAATCACGCTGTATTCGGCCGGGCGTAGCAAAATCTGTTGCAGGAAAGCGTCGGCAATGCTGTCCTTGACGATGATGTCCTTGCCAGTCTTGGGGTTCTTGAACTGGCACCACGGGCCACCGTCGATCAATTCAGCACCAAATTCCTTTTGTGCCAGGCCGTAAGCCCAGTCACGAAAGCCGCCTTCGGTGTATTTCATGATGTTGCCCTTGTGTACGATCGTCACGCTGGGCTTGTCGTTGTCAATGGCGTACTGGATCGCCTTGCGCACCAGACGTTCGGTGCCCTCTCGCGACACCGGCTTGATGCCAATCCCCGAGGTGCCGGGGAAACGGATCTTGGTGACACCCATCTCTTCTTGTAGGAACTTGATGATTTTCAGCGCCTTGGGTGACTCGGCTTCAAATTCGATACCAGCATAGATATCTTCGGAATTTTCGCGAAAGATCACCATGTTGGTCTTGTGCGGCTCTTTCACCGGGCTGGGCACTCCCTCAAAGTACTGGATCGGGCGCAGGCAGACATACAGGTCAAGCTCCTGACGCAGAGCCACATTGAGCGAACGAATGCCACCGCCCACAGGCGTGGTCAGCGGACCTTTGATTGACACCACATATTCGCGCAAGGCAGCCAGAGTTTCTTCGGGCAGCCAGACATCGGGGCCATAGACCTTGGTTGATTTTTCACCGGCAAAAACTTCCATCCAGTGAATCTTCTTTTTGCCACCATAAGCCTTGGCCACGGCCGCATCGACCACTTTGATCATCACCGGCGTGATGTCAAGACCCGTGCCATCACCTTCGATAAACGGAATGATTGGATGATCAGGCACGTTCAAAGACATGTCCGGGTTCACCGTGATTTTTTGGCCTTCAGAGGGAATTGTGATGTGCTGATACATTGAAATGGGTCTCATGAAATTGGGTCGGAATTGGCTTTTGGACTAACTTTTTCATTCTAGTCCGAATAAATCGGGGATTTCTGTCAACCGGAGCGATACCGTGCACGTTGTAGCTCCACCTTCTGACAATTTTGAAGGTTTTTTGTACCCACGTTACTTCAAGGAAACTGAAAAATGAACAAACTGCTCGCTGCTCTGATTGCTGGTCTTTTCACTGTTGGCGCTTTTGCTGCCGCTTCTGCCCCTGAAGCCGCTGCTTCTGGCACCAAGGTCGAAAAGAAGGCCGAAGCCAAGGTTGAAAAGAAGGCTGATGCCAAGGTTGAGAAGAAAGCTGAAGCTGCTTCTGACGCTACTTCCAAGCCTGCCAAGAAGTCCAAGAAGAAAGCATCTGCTGCCTAATTCTCAAGCCACCGGCTTGACATCAAAAATGCCCGCGACTGCGGGCATTTTTTTGCACATTTTTTGTTGGTTGGGTCCAAATGCGTCAAAATAAATCCATGAAACTTTTTGCAACCGGACTTTTGTCGCTGGCGCTCAGTATTGTCAACTTTGGTCACGCCCAGAATGCTCCCCAACTCGATTTGCCACGCACCAAGATTACCGCTGGCATGTACCTGATTGATGCCCAGGTGGCAGCCACTCCCGATCAGCGCTCAACCGGCTTGATGCTTCGCCAACACATGCCGCCATCTGAAGGCATGCTGTTCGTGTTTGACCGCCCCGGTGAACAATGCTTCTGGATGAAAAACACACTGCTGCCACTGACCGCCGCCTTTCTCGCCGACGATGGCACCATCGTCAACCTGGCTGACATGAAACCCCAAACCACGGACTCGCACTGCTCCAGACAACCCGTGCGTTTTGTACTGGAAATGAACCAGGGCTGGTTTGACAAGAAGGGCATCAAGGCCGGTGCCAGACTTGGCGGCATTCCTCTTGGTGCCAGGTAGCGTTGTGCCGGCTTATCACAATCGACTCGTCCCGACGGTTCACCTCCAACTGAGTTTGATGTAAATGCCAGGAAAACCAGATGCTTACTGATGAAGATGCAAAGGTCCTAAAAGCCACGATTTTGGTTGTTGACGACAGCCCCGACAGCCTGGCATTGATGCAAAACGTACTCAGGGGGCACTACAAAGTCATGGTCGCCAACAGCGGAGCACGCGGCCTGAAAATTGCCATGTCCGGGTCGCCGCCCGATCTGATCCTGCTCGACATCATGATGCCGGTCATTGATGGTTATGAGGTATGCCGCCAACTTAAGGCCAACCCCGCGTGCCGTGACATTCCGGTCATTTTCCTCACCGCCAAATCAGAGGTCGACGACGAAAAGCTCGGGCTTGATCTGGGTGCCGAGGACTACATCACCAAGCCCATCAGTCCCCCGATCGTGTTGGCGCGCGTACGCACCCAGCTCCGTCTGAAAGCATCGGCAGACTTTCTGCGCAGCAAGAACGCGTTTCTTGAAGAAGAAGTGGCTCGCCGCACTCAAGAGGTCACCGCCATCCAGGATGCCACCACGCTGGCCATGGCATCGCTGGCAGAAACGCGTGACTCCGATACCGGCAACCACATTCGGCGAACCCAGCGTTACATCAAGGCACTGGCCTGGAAGCTTTCCACCCATCCGCGTTTCGCAACTGTCTTGACAGTCAAAAACATCGGACTGCTGTTCAAATCTGCACCCCTGCATGACATCGGCAAAGTCGGCATTCCTGATCGCATCCTGCTCAAGCCCGGCAAATTGACACCTGATGAATTCGAGATCATGAAAACCCACACCACGCTGGGCCGCGATGCCATCATTCACGCCGAGCAGGAGTTGGGGGTAGAAGTTGAATTTTTGACCATTGCCAAAGAAATCACCTACTCCCATCAGGAAAAGTGGGATGGCTCTGGCTACCCTGAAGGTCTCGCCGGTGACCAGATTCCCGTTTCAGCGCGTTTGATGGCGCTAGCCGACGTATACGACGCACTGATCAGCCGACGTGTCTACAAAGAGCCCCTGTCCCACGAACAGGCGGTAGCGGTCATCGAACAAACCAGTGGCAAGCACTTTGATCCGGATGTGGTTGAGGCGTTCCTGGAGATACAGGAGAACTTCAAGGCGATTGCCATCGCCTACTCTGACACCGACTCCGAGATGCAGAAAAAAACTGATTACATCCAGATCGCGAACGTGTGCGTCGAACCGTCAAAATGACCCGAATGACACCTTGCCAAGTTAATTTCATCAAGTAAAACTTCAGCGGCGCGAGGTCACTTCACCGATCATGCGCTCTACTATCAGGAGCTGCCAGCGCAATCAGCGCAAGGGCTTCAGGTCTTTTTTACATAAAAATGCGATGTTTCAAGACCTGACCCCAGGCTCCAAGCGTGATGTTGGCTTGAGCTTGTAAACCACGGCGATCAGGCCAGCCAGAAGCAAGCACGCACCCGGCAGCAAAAACTGCATGTTTTGCAGCACCGGACTGTGCGGCAGCAACTGGCTGACAAAACCAATCCGGGCAAAGCTGGCGACTGCCAGCACCGAGAAAAAACTGCCCATGAACAAGCCCTCGGCACCGCGTGTGCCCCATGCCGAGGCTTGTTCCATCAAGCCGGCAAATGCTGCGGCCCAACCAGCCCCCGCCAGCAACTCAATAACAATCAGCATTTCAAGGCTTCCAGCCAAAGCCGATGCGTAACTACAGCCTGCGGTGAGCAGGATGCCGCCAGCCGCCACCGCCAGCGCACCAAAACGTTTGATGATCACACCGACACCAAGCAGCGCCAGGAAAAACCCGACCCACAGCAGCGGCAACAGCCACGGCAAGCTTTCCTTCGTCGTGTAAGCCAGATAGTGAGGCGCAGCATTCAAAAATGCGTGCAACTGAAAGCCGCCTGAAGCCAAAGCCAGAATAAGCAGCAGAGGTACATACGCGCTAAAGGCGATCGGCTGTGGTTCTGGCGCTTCTGGTGCCGGTGCCGGGCGATCCACAAAGTGCCGCAACACGACAACGGCGGCCAGCAAGGTCAAGGCAGAAATGGCAAACGGCCAACGCGAATCAACCCCTTTGAGCAGCATGCCGACAAACGGTGACAAGGCTGAAGCCAGCGCCATACCGGCCGTGTACCAGATGACCAGACGACTCTGCTGCGCCGCCTTGGCACGTTTGGCCAGCAGCACCAGCGTTGGCGCGCGTACCACCGAAGCACTCAGCACCCAGATCAATAACACACTGATGAGCCAGGCAGGAGCCACGTCGCCCAACATCGGCAGCAGCAAAAAAGCCGCCGCAGAAACCGTCGTCAGCGCCAAAAGCAGCCGTGCCAGCTTGCGATAGCCCTCGGTCAG
>JAIFMA010000031.1 GCA_020048795.1 Rhodoferax sp. | reverse complement strand
ATTCCCATCAAGGACATCTGGCTGTACCCGCTGCGTCGCGACTGGCAGGGTGTCTTGTGTTGTGATGGGGGTTAGGCGAATAGTTACCAAAATAGGCACATAGCAATGGCGCAAGTGCTTGATTTTTAACAATACTTCATGATTGGTTACAGCATTGTGACGGCATCGTCGATGCATTGGCAGTGAAGTAGCGCGGCCAGCAGTTTCGTCGGTAGTGATTTTTTTTCTGCAAATTTGATTTATGTCAGATTTCATGGCGATGACCTGTTGCATAGTCCGCCATCACGGATCATCAATTTATAAGCACTTATCAAAGGACAGTCACCATGAAAGCAATGCAGGATCTCTTTTCCACCGACTACGGCATCATGAGCATTGTGGGCATCATCATGATGGTGGTGGGGATGGGCTGGGCCTATGTGGCGCTCAAAAACAAGATGGCCGAGAGCGAGAAAAACGCCTCCAAGTAAGCGCTGCGCCGGGGCCATCGCCCCAACCTGATGGGCATATTGGCTGCCCGTCTGACATGGCTTTGAGCCGATTCATGCGTGGCTCAAAGCCTTTTTGTTGGCACCATCATCTGGTCGCGCCCCTGGGCCAGGTTTCCCGCCGACGGTGCCACCCTTGGCCTGACCAGTATCTTCAGACAGAATCGGCCATTTCAAGCTGATTGACCTGTGTGTGAACAATCCTGTTTTTTCTTCGCTGTTGCCGGTGGTTTTGCTGACTGCTATTGGTTATGTAGCTGGCCGCGCAGGTTGGATAAGGGCTGAGGCCACAAAAGACTTGTCAAACCTGGTTTTTATGGTGCTCACCCCGGCGCTGCTGTTTCGTGCCATGAGTTCGGTGCATATCGAGCAGCTCAACTTCAAGCCGGTGGCGCTGTACTTTGTCGCCATTGGCATTCTGTACGCTGCCGTGTTTGTGGCACAGGGGCACAACACACGCGCGGCTGTGCTGGGGCTGGTCGCCACTTTCAGCAACACGGTGATGATCGGTATTCCGCTGATCGGGCTGGCTTATGGGCAGGCTGCGCTGGTGCTGCTGTTGACGCTGATCTCGGTGCATGCGCTGATCTTGCTGACCGCGGCCACCATCGTGCTGGAGATCATGGAAGCGCGCCAGTTGCCCCACTCTGGCCGGGTGGATGGCGTTGCACCGCCGCACCACCCGGTTCCGCTGCCCATCATCATTGGATTGCTGTTTGCCCAGAGCGGTCTGGTGATCCCCGAGGTGCTGGAGCGGCCGCTGCAATTGCTGGGCAACGCCTTCGGCCCGGTGGCTTTGCTGCTGGTGGGTGCCACCCTGACACGGGCGCATGTAGGTGCCAACCTGCGCGCCGCCCTGGTGCTCAGTCTGTTGAAAAACCTGATATTGCCGACGCTGGTGGCTGCGGTCGGCTGGTTGGGTGGCTCGCGCGGGCTGGACCTGACCGTGATGATCGTCGCAGCCTGCCTGCCGACGGGTGCCAATGTGTTTTTATTTGCCCAGCGCTACCAGGTGGCGCAAGACCTGGTGACGGCCAGCATGGCAGTGTCATCGGTACTGGGTTTGCTGACCATCACGCTGGTGATGTCGCTGGTGGGCTGGATCGCCTGAGGTTTTTTTCGGGGCTACCGTGGCCGCCAGGTCGGGTTTGGCATGGCTGAACGGCTGGGCTCAGGGGGCCAGTCGTTGCCGAATCCATCGTTCACCAGGCGCACTTGGTGAGCCTTGCAGCGTGTAGCGCAGCCGGTCATGCAGTCGACTCTTGCGCCCCTGCCAGAACTGCCAGTGATCCGGTTTGAGCCGGTAACCACCCCAGTGCGGCGGACGCGGTGGCTGTAGCATAAACTGCGCGCCATATCGCGCCGCGTTGGCGATCAGTACGCCGCGACCTGAAATCACCTCGCTTTGCGGGCTGGCCCAGGCACCAAGGCGGGAGTCCAGTGGCCGGGTATGAAAGTAGGCATCACTTTCGGCATCGCTGACCTTTTCTACCAGACCTTCAATGCGAACCACCCGCTCCAGTTCAACCCAGTGAAATTGGAGCGCAGCGTAGGGGTTGCCCGCCAGTTCCTGACCCTTGCGCGACTCAAAATTGGTGTACCAGACAATGCCACGCTCGTCATAGGCCTTGATCAGCACCACCCGCGTACTCGGGCGCAGGTTGCCAGCGACGGTGGCCAGTGTCATGGCGTTGGGTTCGGGCACCCCAGAGGTAATGGCTTCGTTCAACCACTGCTCGAATTGTTTCAAGGGCTCAGCATGCGAGGCATCTTCGTTGAGTTCGGCGCGCTCGTAACTTTTGCGGAGGTCGGCGATAGAGGTCATGTGCCCAGTATAAGGAGTCACCGGTCACGCCCCATTGTGCTGGCTTTTGCCGTTTGCCTGTGATGGCGGGTCTGGCGCAGGCCTTGTAGGGCAGGCGGTGTCAACTTACCCGCCGGGACTTGCCCTGGTTCAGCGACCACTTTGCCAGACTGGCTGCCATTGACTCGGGCGATGATTAACGCAAACCAGCTTTCATCGCGGTTTCGCTGCGTTCAATCAACTCCACCTTGTAGCCATCCGGGTCGGTGACAAAAGCAATCACCGTGCTGCCCCCTTGCACCGGCCCGGCTTCGCGTGTGACATTTCCGCCGGCCGCCCGAATTTTGTCGCAAGCCGCCTTGGCATCTGGCACGGCCAATGCGATGTGGCCGTAGGCGGTGCCCAGTTCGTAATGATCGACACCCCAGTTGTAGGTCAGCTCAAGCTCGGCGTGGTCCGGGTTGTGGCCGTAGCCGACAAAGGCCAGCGTGTATTTGTAATCGGGGTTGTCTGATTTGCGCAGCAGCGTCATGCCCAGCACCTGGGTGTAAAAGTCAATCGAGCGTTGCAAGTCGCCAACGCGCAGCATGGTGTGAAGCAGTCTCATGGTGTGAAGGTCTCGGTTGGGTTTCAGGAATAATGATCGCTTCAGCCATTTTGCACCGACACAACCATGCCTGCATTCACCAAAATTGTGCTTTTTACCGACACCGATGGCCGCGCCCGATTTCGCGAAGAATCCGTGCCACTGGATGAGGGCACGCCGCAATCGGCTTTATCAGCGGTGATGCCTTCAGGTGGTTACCAGTTGCGCACCAGTCCAGTGGGGTTTCGCAGCAGTTTTCACTGCACTGGTGCGCCGCAGTGGGTGTTTATTTTGGGCGGGCAGATGGAGATCAGCCTGCAAGACGGAAGCGCACGGGTGTTCGGCCCGGGTGAGCATTTTTACTCGGCTGATGTACTACCCGCTGGGGCCACGTTTGATGCCGGCGTCCATGGTCACTGGAGTCGCCAGGTCGGTCCTGACCCGCTGGTGACCTTGTTTGTGCGAGGCTGACCCCTTGTGGGGATGCGGAAATCACAAATATCCCGTTTCTGCCGGCTCTGACGGGCGCACAGGATGATTTTGTTCGCTGATAGATGTTGTTTGAAATCAACAGCGTCACCCTTCGCACTGAACATTGCATCCCATACCCGTTACATACACGGCTATGCAGCCCGATGGATTCACAAGCGCGACAAATCTTTCAGAACTTCACGTTCGCCTGGTAGAGCGGCATGAAGAGCCACGCTACCAGGAGCAAATGGCTCTGCACCACTACCTCGGGTGTCTATCAAAGCTGGGATTTCACCTCTCAGTTTGGCAGGCTCAAACTCATCGCCAGCAACAGCCGTTTCCTTATCCCGCCCGAGTGGCATCATCCGGTTTCCACCAATGCAATGAATACCGTTAGCTTTGCTGCACAAGCGATTTGCAACGACGCAGTGCGCCCAAAGCTGGCGAGCCAAATGTGCATGTTATTTGTGGACAAGCCCTTATTACGCACTCATTCCAGCCGGTAACGCAGGCGCAGGTGTTGCTTGAATATCCGGATGATGCGCAGCGCATCCTTGAGCTGATCGCGGTCGAGCGTGCCCAGGCTGCTCAGTTCCACCAGATTGCTCACCGGTTGCCCGAGCGACAGCTGACGCAAATTGTTGCGCAGCTTGAGCGCCATCAACATATGCAGGGTTTCGATCAGGTCACGCACCAGTGCTGGCGCCACGAAGTACTCATTGGCCATGGCCTGTAGCCGCTCCACCGTGCCCAGCGCATCGATGCGATGGTCGAGTGCCAGCACGCGTGCACCGTGAACAATCGGGAAAGTACCGAGTTTCTTCAAATCGAAGGTTTCGGGCGCACGAAATTGCAGGTGCGCCAACCGGTTCCACCAGCCGCTGGGCGGCTCGCTGAACTGGTTGATGGCGCTGGCCATCTGGCCGACAAAGGTGTTGCTGCCGATCGCCATCTTCAAGGCGTGGTCGCGCGCCAGTGAAAGCAGTTCAGCGTCACCGGCGACTGCGCGCGCATCCAGAAAAATGGCCAGATTCATTTTGCCTTCGGGTTCTGCACCATAGAGCCAGTGGCCAATGGTCTCCCGGAACGAGGCCAGGCTTTGGCACCACAACGGGTTCGTCACCATGATGTCACCAGGGCAGGGCGGGTAACCAAAGGTGAGCAACGCAGCACTGAACTGTTGCGTCAATTGGGTCAGGTCGGGATGTTGGTAGCCATCACGCAGCAGCAGCGCATTGTCCTGGTCGGTTTTCAGGATCTGCTCACCGCGGCCTTCGCTGCCCATCACCAGCAGGCAACTGTTTTGCACCAGTTCGGCCGGTGCCAGCAGCGACCACAGCTTGGTGAAGATCTGGCCATTGAGTTGGCTGACCAGTTTGGAGATGATCTCGATGCGCATGCCCCCGCGCTGTAGCATTTTGATCGAGTCGTCCACCTGCAGTGCTGCCAGGCGCAACTCCTCTACCGTGCTGGCCTGCTCGACTTCCAGGGTGATCAGGTGTGAATGATTGGACATGAAGCTCATCAGGTCCAACTGGCTCAGAATGCCCAAAATAGTGTCACCGCCTTGCACCAGCACCCGGTGCACACGGTGCCGAAGCATGGTCAGCAGGGCCTCGAACAACTCGGCTTCCGGGCGTAGCGTAATCAGGTCAAAACGGGCGACAGCCCTTACCGGTAAAGCGTCAGGTGCTATTGAATTTAGTAGGGCATCGCGCAAGTCGGTGGTGGTGAACATGCCGATGCGCTCGGTGCCATCCTGCACGTCTCGAACCAATGCATTGGTCAGCTTCTGCTCGGACAGGATGCGGCACACCGACACCAGGTCAAGTTGTCCATCCACATAAAAAGGTTTTTGCAAGTAGGCATCTTTGACCCGCACCAGCATCAGCGACATCAGCTCCCGGTTGTGGTCAATTTCCTCGTTGTCGGCCAGATTTTGGGCCACCTGCGCAAACACCTTGGCGCTGAAGCGGGCGTTGTTGGCCAGCAAGGTCATCAGTGTGGCCTTGGGCCATTGCCATACCTGCACATCATCCAGCGCCTGGGCCTTGGCATGGTTATGCCCAGTAAGCAGTGCGCGCCAATGAAGCGCTTCGCCTGCATCAAGCACATGCACATGGCCGTCTTCATCCAGTTGCACATGGCCACTGCGCATGATCCACAAGTGTTCTGGCAGGGTGCCAGGTATCAAAAGCACCTCGCCGGTGCGGCATTGCACAGTCTTTGCACATTCGCGTAGCCGGGTTTGCTCGGTGGCGCTCAATTCATTGAAAGGCGCAGATTCAAATGGAAAATTGTCTGACACAACCGTCTTCAGAAAAAAAAAGGACTGTCCGCTCATGCAGACAGTCCTCAATATACAACATCAGGCCAACGGCTATGCCGCGGCCTGACCCGTCACAGCTTAATGGCCGGAAGCTGACGAAGATCCAATGCCGGTTTCTGAACGCACTTCTTGCGCCGGGTAACCGGCACGGTCAATGACGGCACGCTCGCCACGGTCCATCAACGACACCAGCCAGATGGTGATGAAGGCCGCCGGTATCGAGAAAATGGCTGCCGAGTTGTACGGGAACCAGGCCGAGCCCGCTGGGTAGTGCATCACGGCTTCCCAGACGCTGGCCGAACCAATGGTCAGCACAACGGCCATGATCAGGCCAACAAAGCCGCCGGTGACAGCGCCCTTGGTGGTGCAGTCTTTCCACAGCACCGACATGAACAGCACCGGGAAGTTGGCCGAGGCGGCAATCACAAAAGCCAGCATCACCATGTAGGCGACGTTTTCTTTCTCGAAGGCAATGCCCAAGGTGACGGCGATGACACCCAAAGCCACGGTGGTGATCTTGGATACGCGCAGCTCGTCGGCCTGGTCAACCCGGCCCTTGCGCCATACCGAGGCATACAAGTCATGCGACACGGCCGAGGCACCCGACAGGGTCAAGCCAGCGACCACCGCCAAAATGGTGGCAAAGGCCACGGCAGAGATAAAGCCCATGAACAGATTGCCGCCGACTGCCTTGGACAAATGCACCGCCGCCATGTTGCCGCCGCCGTTCAAGCCCTTGGTGATGTCGCCACCGACAAAGTAATCGGTCGGGTTAGGGATCAGGTTGGTAATGGCACCAAAGCCGATGATGAAGGTCAGGATGTAGAAGTAGCCAATCCAGGTGGTGGCCCAGCCGACCGACTTGCGGGCTTCCTTGGCGCTTGGCACGGTAAAGAAGCGCATCAGGATGTGCGGCAAGCCAGCGGTACCAAACATCAGCGCCATGCCGACTGAAATGGCCGAAATCGGATCCTTGATCAGCGCGCCAGGAGCCATGATGGCTTCTTTCTTGTCGTGGATTTCAATCGCCTTGACAAACATCGCCTCTGGCGAGAAGCCAAACTGCAGCAACACGGCACCGGCCATGAAGGTGGCGCCGCCGAGCAACATGCAGGCCTTGATGATCTGCACCCAGGTGGTGGCGGTCATGCCGCCAAACAGCACATACATCATCATGATGGAACCCACCAGGATTTCAGCGTAGAGGTATTCCATGCCAAACAGCAGCTTGATGAGCTGACCGGCGCCAACCATCTGGGCAATCATGTAGAAAGCCACCACCACCAGCGAACCGCTGGCCGCAAACACGCGAATCGGTGTCTGGGCAAAACGGTAACCGGCGACGTCGGCAAAGGTGAACTTGCCCAGGTTGCGCAGGCGCTCGGCCATCAGGAAGGTAATGATCGGCCAGCCGACCAGCCAGCCGATCGAGAAGATCAGGCCGTCAAAGCCGTTGGCAAACACCAGCCCTGAAATACCCAAGAACGACGCTGCCGACATGTAGTCGCCCGCAATCGCCAGGCCATTCTGAAAGCCGGTAATGCCGCCACCTGCGGTGTAGAAGTCTGCCGCACTTTTGGTTTTGGCCGCCGCCCATTTGGTGATCCACAGCGTGGCCAACACAAATGCGCCAAACATGATGATGGCGGTCCAGTTGGTGGCTTGCTTGGTGGCCTGACCCAGGTCGGCACCGGCGGCGTAGGCACCGGCTGACAGGGTCAGCAAAGAAAGCAGCGCGAGCGCGCCCTTGTAGTTGAGTAATTTGGTCATTTCGCTGCCGCCTTGATGACTTGTGATGTCAGATCGTCGAACTCGCTGTTGGCGCGACGTACATAAATATTGGTGATGATGATGGTGAACAAAATCACGCCGATGCCCAGCGGCATGCCCAGCGTGATCACGCCCGAGCCGATTTTGCTGGCCAACAGCGGCTTGTTGAAGGCCACCAGCAAAATGAAGCCGTAATACGCGATCATCATCAGGAGCGTCAACGTCCACCCGAAGGTGTGCCGCTTGGACTTGAGTTCCTGGTACTTGGGGTTACTGGTAACCCTTGCAACCAAATCGTCTTGCATGAAAGTGTCTCCTTGTAAAAATGTGACCGGCGCGAGGCTAAGTGACAGTTCTTACCGATTGCTGACCGCAAAAATCGGTCAACGGCAGTTTGCTCAGCAGGTGCGCTGGTTTGCATGGTTAACCCGCAGACCAGCAAGGGAAATTCGGCTGAATGCACAGTCTTGGCGCGTTGTGCATCAATTTGGATGCTATAACTAATATAGCTTATAACGCTTATGGATATTGGGCTTTTGGCCTTTTTGACCTGGAATTTCGGGTGGAAGGCAGAGATCAATCGGATTTCCTTCTACCGGTAAAAGTCTTTTAACTCGGTGTTTTCCCTAGTTTTTGCCGCAATTCGGGCTTACAAGCTTTCAGCGGTGGATTCAAGCGACAAGACAATCAATAATCCAAGCGTTATCTTGCGAGCCATTGTTTTTTCAGGCACCAGCTTCAACCCATCACAGGAGACAAATCGTGTTCAACGGAATCGATGCCCAGCGCCTGCTGGCCCTGTTTGTGCTGGGCTGGCTGCTTTTTAATTTTCCGCTGCTGGGTTTGTGGGACCTGGAAACCACCGTGTTCGGGGTGCCTCTGCTGCCAACCGCGCTGTTTGGCATCTGGATGCTGCTGATCGCCCTGACCGCCTGGCTGCTGGAGCGCCCGGCACGCTCACCACAGGAAGACTGAAGGTGTTGTCACCCGCCCTGGTTGTCGGGGCCTCGTTCGCCTATTTGCTGCTGCTGTTTGCGGTGGCCAGTTTTGCTGACTGGCGTGCCGGAACAGGCCGCTCGATCATTGCCAACCCCTGGACCTATGCGCTGTCTTTGGCGGTTTACTGCACTGCATGGACCTACTTTGGCAGCATCGGGCGTGCTGCCTCGGGCGGTATCTGGTTTTTGCCGATTTACCTGGGCCCGACGCTGGCCATGTTGCTGGGCTGGATGGTGCTGCGCAAGATCATTCGCATCGCCAAGACCTACCGCATCACCTCGATTGCCGACTTTATTGGCAGTCGCTACGGCAAGAGCCCCTTGCTGGCGGCGCTGGTGACCCTGATCGCGGTGGTGGGTATCGTGCCCTATATCGCCTTGCAGCTCAAGGCGGTGTCAGCGGGTTATGCATTGCTGACTGCGTTGCCGGGCGACGCTGCGGTCAGACTGATGCACTGGAGCCAGGACAGCACTTTTTACATGGCACTGGCTCTGGCCGGTTTTACCATGGTGTTTGGTGCCCGCCATCTGGACTCGACGGAACGTCATGAGGGCATGGTGGCGGCAATTGCGTTTGAATCAGTGGTCAAGCTGATTGCCTTTTTGGCGGTGGGTCTGTTTGTGGTGTACGGCTTGTTTGATGGCTTGGCCGACCTGTTTGCACGTGCCCGGGCAGTGCCTAAGCTGGCTGGTTTGCTCAGGTTGGATCAAGCGGGCAGTTTTGCCTGGACGCAGTGGTTTGCCCTGACCTTGTTGTCGATGTTTTCAGTGGTATTTTTGCCACGCCAGTTTCATGTGATGGTGGTGGAAAACGTGCGGGAGAGCCATTTGCGCCGCGCCGCATGGGTGTTTCCCTTGTACTTGCTGGCCATCAATCTGTTTGTGTTGCCGATTGCGCTGGGCGGTTTGCTGTATTTTGGCCCGGGGCAAATGAATGCGGACAACTTTGTGTTGTCCTTGCCGCTGGCTGCCGGCCAGCCGGCGCTGGCCCTGTTTGCCTTTATTGGCGGTCTGTCGGCGGCGACCGGCATGGTGATTGTGGAAACCATCGCGGTATCGACCATGGTCTGCAACGAACTGGTGGTGCCGCTGCTGCTGCGTACCGCCCATTTCAAGCCCGATGCCGGCAATGACCTGACCCGCGTCTTGCTGGGCATTCGCCGCCTGGCCATTTTGTTGGTGCTAGTGCTGGGTTATGTGTACTTTCACCTGGCCGGTGAGGCCTATGCGCTAGTCAGCATTGGCCTGATCAGCTTTGCTGCGGTGGCGCAGTTTGCGCCGGCCGTGCTGGGGGGGCTGTACTGGAAAGGTGCCACCCGGCGTGGCGCGCTGGTGGGTCTGCTGGCAGGCTTCCTGATGTGGTGTTACACCTTGATGTTGCCCTCGCTGGCCAAGTCGGGCTGGCTTGATGATGGTTTTCTGACGCATGGCTTGTGGGGCCTGGCCTGGTTGCGGCCTGAACAGTTGTTTGGCATGGGTGGTCTGGACAACCTGACTCATTCACTGTTCTGGAGCCTGATGGTGAATGCCGGTGCTTATGTCAGTTTGTCACTTTGGCGGGCACCATCCGGGCAAGAGGCCAGCCAGGCCTTGCTGTTTGTGGATGTGTTTGAGCGCACCAGCAGCAGTCGGCCGGTGTTTTGGCGTGGCAGTGCCAAGGTGCCGGATTTGCTTCGGCTTTGCGAGCGTTTTCTGGGCGCCGACAAAGCCCATGCCTTGTTTGACGGCTATGCAATGCGGGCTGGCGCGCGCAATGTTCAAGCCATTGTTGCTGACGCGCATCTGGTGCTGTTTGTCGAAACCCAGTTGGCGGGTGCGGTGGGAAGCGCTTCGGCGCGGGTGCTGGTGGCCTCAACGGTGGAAGAAGAAACCCTGACCCCCGATGATGTGCTGCGCATTCTCGACGAGACCTCGCAACTGCGCGCGCATTCGCGTGAACTTGAAGAAAAGACCGATTCGCTGGAGCGCGCCACCAGCGAGTTACGCGCCGCCAATGAGCAGCTCAAAAGTCTGGACCGCCTGAAAGACGACTTCATGTCCTCAGTGACCCATGAGCTGCGCACCCCGCTGACCTCGATTCGGGCGCTGGCCGAACTGATGCGCGACGACGATGACATGCCACTGGCGCAGCGCCAGCAGTTTGTGGGCATCGTGGTGGCGGAAACCGAGCGGCTCTCAAGGCTGGTGAATCAGGTGCTGGACATGGCCAAGATCGAGTCTGGCCACGCCCAATGGGATACCGAACAGGTCGATATGTGCGCGTTGGTGAATCAGGCGGTGACCACCATGGCCGAGATGTTCCGTGAGCGCCAGATTACCGTCACGGTGCACTTGTCGAAGCCGACCTATATGATGCTGGCAGACCCTGACCGGCTGGTGCAGGTGATGCTTAATCTGTTGTCCAATGCAGCCAAGTTTGTGCCGATACCCGGAGGTCGGGTTGACGTGAGCCTGCACTGTGACGATGCTGGGGTGACGGTGGTGGTGAAAGACAATGGACCCGGCATCACGCCAGAGCAGCAGGCACTGGTGTTTGAACGCTTTCGCCAGGGTGGCGAGGCCACCAACCGGCCACAGGGCACCGGGCTGGGATTGCCGATCAGCCGCCAGATTGTGGAGCACTTTGGTGGCCGGCTGTGGCTGGAATCGCAGCCGCCCCATGGGGCCAGCTTTTTGTTTTTCCTGCCGGTGACCCCATAGAATCATCTCGAATGACTATATTAAATTAAAAGATGGAGACAGACCATGAGCCAAAAAATACTGGTGGCAGACGACGAGCCCAATATCGTGATTTCACTGGAGTACCTGCTTAAACGCGAGGGCTACACGGTAACCATTGCCAGAGATGGCCAGGAGGCGCTGGATGCGATCACGCGGGAGCCGCCTGACCTGGTGCTGCTGGATGTGATGATGCCGAAAAAAACCGGCTTTGAAGTCTGCCAGGAGATGCGACTGAACGAGGCCCTGCAACACATCAAAATCCTGATGCTGACGGCCAAGGGGCGTGACACCGACGTGGCCAAGGGCCTGGCCCTGGGTGCCGATGCCTACATGACCAAACCCTTTGCCACGCGGGAACTGGTGCAAAAAGTGGCGCA
>JAIFMA010000050.1 GCA_020048795.1 Rhodoferax sp. | reverse complement strand
ACCCGTTGCAGCCGGTCGGGCAGGCTCAGACGTTGCTCGATCAGGGTTTTGCGCAAGGCTTTTTTGTCCAGCGCCCTTTTTTCATCAGAGTTATTCATAATCTCCACATGCAGTTCACAAACATTTT
Organism: Rhodoferax sp.; assembly: GCA_020048795.1. GTDB lineage: Bacteria > Pseudomonadota > Gammaproteobacteria > Burkholderiales > Burkholderiaceae_C > Rhodoferax. Next base: position 14,621 of record JAIFMA010000050.1, on the reverse strand, counting down.
GACATTGATTGGTCTAACGGGGGCGCTGGTGACGCTTCCTGCTGCGTATGCCGCCGCCCCCAAGGCAGACGAGGTGCTGCTGGACATGAGCAGCGCCTTCCAGAAGGGCCAGAGCAAGCGGCTGACCGAGTTGTTGCCGCTGGCCAAAGGCCACGTCCTCGAACCCTGGGCCGCCTATTGGGAGCTGCGGGCCCGGCTTGACAGCGCCAGCGCCGATGAAATCTCCGATTTTCTGAACCGCTACCAGGGCAGCTACCAGGAAGACCGGCTTCGCAACGACTGGCTGCTGCTGCTGGGCCAGCGCCGCGACTGGAGCCGGTTTGCCGTGGTGGCGCCCAACTTTCGCATGAATGACGACCACGAGGTACGCTGCTACACCCTGGCCATGGAACAGATTTTGGCCGGCACCGATCTGTCCAGTGAAGTCAAAGCCCAGTGGTACCGGCAAAAGGACTCGGGTCTGGGTTGCGCCCTGGCCGCCGAGAAGCACTTTGCCGCCAGGCACCTCAGCAGCGCCGACATCTGGCACAAGGCCCGGCTGGCGCTGGAGGCGCGCCAGCTCAAGGCCACCCGCCTGGCAGTTGACATTGTGGTGCCTGAAGCCGCAGCAGCCCTGGCCGAGCTGACCCAGAACCCGGCACGTTTTCTGAGCCGCCAGCCGCCGTCGAGCAAACCGCTGACACAGGAGCTGGCGGTGCTGGCATTGGTCCGCCTGGCCGACAGCAGCCCCGAGGGCGCAGCGGCCGCGCTTGAGACGCACTGGAGCCGGCACCTGAGCGCGCCGCAGCGCGCCTGGGCCTGGGGTGCCATTGGCAAACAGTCGGCCCAGAATCTTTCTGACGACGCCTTGGGCTATTTCAGCAAGGCCAGCCCGGCCGGCATGAGCGACGATCAGCTCGGCTGGCGCACCCGTGCGACCCTGCGGCGCAACCAGTGGAGTGACGCGCTGGCCGCCATCGAGGCCATGAGCCCGGAGCATGCCAGCCAGCCGGTCTGGCGCTATTGGCGTGCCCGCGCACTGCTGCAACCCGGGCGCAGCGAGGCCGACCAGCAGCAAGCCCGCCAGTTGCTGCAAGGCATCGCCAGCGTGCGCGGTTTTTACGAAATGCTGGCCCAGGAAGCGCTGGGCCTGAGCATCACCCCGCCGCCCAGCCCCGAATCCTTGAGCGCCGACGAAAAAGACAAGGCCCGCAGCAACCCCGGCCTGCAGCGTGCGCTGGCGGCGATTGCGCTGGGCCTTCGTGCCGAGGGTGTGCGCGAGTGGAACTACAGCACCAACCTGCACACCGACGGCGGCATGACCGACCGTGAGCTGCTGGCCGCCGCCGACCTGGCCTGCCAGCACGAGGTGTGGGACCGCTGCATCAACACCAGCGACCGCACCCGGGACATGATCGACCTGACGCAGCGTTTTCCGATGCCGCACAAAAAAGAGGTGCTGGCGCGCAGTCGCGACATCGGGCTGGACCCGGCCTATGTCTACGGCCTGATCCGCCAGGAAAGCCGTTTCATCACCGATGCCCGCTCCGGCGTGGGTGCCAGTGGGCTGATGCAGGTGATGCCCGCCACCGCCAAATGGACCGCCAAGAAAATTGGTTTGTCCGACTTCAAGCCACACCTGATCAATGACCGCGACACCAACATTGCCATCGGCACCGGCTACCTCAAACTGGTGCTCGATGATTTTGCCGGCTCGATGCCGCTGGCCGCTGCGGCCTACAACGCCGGGCCAGGGCGACCCCGCAACTGGCGCGGCCAGAGCGGCGCGCCGGTGATGGAAGCGGCCATCTGGGCCGAAAACATTCCGTTTGCCGAGACCCGTGACTATGTCAAGAAAGTGCTGGCCAACACCACCATTTATGCGGCCATGATCACCGGGCAAACCCAGTCGCTCAAGACCCGGCTCGGCCTGATCGGCCCGCGTGATGCCAAAGCCGCGGAAAACCGCGAACTGCCCTAGGGGATGCGGAAATCACAAATATCCCATTTCTGGCGGCTCTGACGGGCGCATTGCGTCGTTGCAATCCGCTCGTTTAGCTAACCCATCTGACTGCTCACCACTGCCATGCTCAAACTTTATATTGGTAACAAAAACTACTCGTCCTGGTCGATGCGCCCCTGGGTGCTGCTGAAACAGGCCGGCATCGCATTTGAAGAAATCATGCTGCGTTTTGATGCCTTCACCCCGGGCTCGCAATTCAAAACCACCATCGGCAAAATCAACCCGGTGGCCAAGGTGCCGGTGCTGGTTGATGGCGAACAGGTGGTGTGGGACACGCTGGCGATTGTCGAATACCTGGCCGAGCAGTTTCCTGAAAAGCAGCTTTGGCCGACTGACAAGGCGGCCCGCGCCCGCGCCCGCAGCCTGTGTGCCGAAATGCACAGCGGCTTCAACGCCCTGCGCAGTGCCTGCCCGATGAACATTGAGGCCAGCCTGCCCGATACCGGAGCACTGATCTGGCGCGACCAACCTGGCGTGCGCGCCGATGTGGCGCGCCTGGTCAGCATGTGGCAGGCGCAGTTGCGGGCCACAGGTGGCCCGATGCTGTTTGGCAACTTCAGCATCACCGACGCCTATTACGCCCCGGTGTGCACCCGGCTGGAAACCTACGCACTGCCCTTGCCAGCCGACGTGCAGGCTTATGTGGCAAGCGTGTGTGCCCTGCCAGGCGTCAAAGCCTGGATTGACGGCGCCTGCGCCGAAAAGGACTTTCTCGACTTTGAAGAGCCGTACCGGCTACAAGCGCAAGCCTGATGCAGATCTACCTGGTTGGCGGTGCGGTGCGTGATGCGCTGCTGGGCCTGCCCGTCAAGGATCGCGACTGGGTCGTGGTGGGGGCCACCCCCGAGGCGCTCACCCGCCATGGCTTTGTACCGGTCGGCAAGGACTTTCCGGTTTTTTTGCACCCGCAAACCCATGACGAATTTGCGCTGGCGCGCACCGAACGCAAGACCGCGCCGGGCTATCACGGTTTTGCCATTCACGCATCACCCGAGGTTAGCTTGCAAGAGGATCTGGCGCGGCGCGATATCACTATCAATGCCATAGCTGTCAGCGCAGACTACATAAGCGCTAGAGGCCAATTTGATGTCGAGGTTTCGGCCGACCCCGAAACTTGGCAATCGACTGGCGCATTGGTCGACCCGTACGGCGGCCTGCGCGACCTGGCAGACCGGGTGTTTCGCCATGTCAGCCCGGCGTTTCGCGAAGACCCGGTACGCATCCTGCGGGTGGCCAGGTTTGCCGCGCGGTTCGCCGACTTCACGGTGGCCCCGCCAACCCTGGCGCTGATGTGTGACATGGTCAACAGTGGTGAAGTCGATCACCTGGTGGCCGAGCGGGTCTGGCAAGAGCTGGCCCGTGGCTTGATGCAGGCCAAGCCTTCGCGCATGTTCGACGTGTTGCGCGACTGCGGGGCGCTGGCCAGATTGCTGCCCGAGGTGAACCGGCTGTGGGGCGTGCCGCAACGGGCCGACTACCACCCCGAGGTGGACACCGGCGTGCACCTGATGCTGGTGCTCGACATGTGTGCGCGCCTGCAAGTGCCGCTACCGGTGCGCGTGGCCTGCCTGTTTCACGACCTTGGCAAGGGCAACACACCGTCTGACGTGCTGCCACGCCATATCGGGCATGAGGAACGCGGTGCCAAACTGCTCAAGGGGGCCTGCCAACGCCTGCGCGTCCCCACCGAGTGCCGCGAACTAGCCGATGTGGTGGCGCGTGAGCACAGCAACATCCACCGCTGCGGCGACTTCAGTGCGACGGCGCTGGTGCGCCTGCTCGAGCGCTGCGATGCGCTGCGCAAGCCACAGCGCTTTGACGCGCTGCTGCTGGCCTGTGAATGTGATGTGCGGGGCCGGCTGGGCTTTTCAGAGCACACCTACCCGCAACGCCAGCAACTGCTGGCCGTGCTGGCCATCATGCAACGGGTCGATACAAAAACCATAGCTGCCAGCGCAATCACGACGGGCGCTACAGGCCAAAAATTAGGTGAATTAATCCACCAGGCCAGGGTTGACGCGGTCAAGCAGGGGTTGGGGTAATGGGCCCTAAGGGGCAGATGCGCTGGGGTATGCTGCGGCCATGTCAAGTTTGCTCATTATTGAAGACGACGAACTGTTGCGCGACGGGCTTGCTGCCCAACTGCTACAGGTCGGCCACAAGGTGACGGCAGCCGCTGATGGCGAAGCCGCGCAATCTCTGCTGGAGAGCCAGCGTTTTGACGGTGTGGTGCTGGATCTGGGCCTGCCCAAAATCAGCGGCATGGAGATGCTGCACTGGATTCGCCAGCGCCTGCCCGCCTTGCCGGTGCTGATCCTGACTGCGCGCGACGGTGTCGACGACCGGGTGCAAGGTCTCAACGCCGGAGCCGATGACTATCTGACCAAGCCCTTCAACATGGCCGAATTACAGGCCCGCCTGGGTGCCATGCTGCGCCGTGCACGGCTGCCGGCTTTTGGTGGCACGCTGGAAGTGGCCAGCAATGCCACGCGGCGACTGCGGGTGGATGCCACATTGCCGCAAGCCTGGCTGGGCGACGAGGCACTGGAACTGACGCAGCGCGAATGGGCCTTGCTGTCACTGCTGGTGACCCACGCCGGGCGCGTGGTCAGCCGCGAAGAGGTGCTGGAAACCTGGCAGTCCGAGCCCGGTGATGGCGCTGGGATGGCCTCTAACGCCCTGGAGGTGTATATCCACCGCCTGCGCCGCAAGCTGGTCGATTCGGGGCTGAATATCCGCAATGTGCGCGGCCTGGGTTACCTGCTGGAAACCAACGCGGCCTGAGCCCGCAGGCGATGCCTGACGCAGCTTTCACCCCACCGCCGCTGTCGAACGGCCCGATGCTGCGCGGGCAAGGGCTGTCACTCAAGCGCCAATTGCTGTTGTGGCTGCTGGTGCCTCAGTTGGTGTTGTTTCTGGTGGGCGGTGCGCTGGCCTATCGGGTGGCCTTGAACTATGCCGAAAAGGCCATTGACCAGTCACTGACCCAATCGGTGCGGTCGCTGGCGCGTCAGGTCAAGCCGGTCGGCTCCGGGCTGCTGATCGACTTTCCACGGGCCGCCCAGGACATTATTGAACAGGACCCGCAAGACCGGGTCAGCTACATGGTGTCTTCGCCCCCGGGTCGTTTTCTACTGGGCAACGGCAAGTTGCCCGAACCAACCGACACGGCACCGCTGTTGACCCACGAGACCATGCTGTACAACACCCAGATCGATGGCCGGGCGATGCGGGTGGCGCTGCTGGAGGTGGACTACGGCGATGACCAGTCGCCGCAACGCATGCGGGTGCAGGTGGCCAAGAGCCTGGCGGTGCAGCAACGCCTGACCGCCGAGCTGATTGCCGACATGCTGGCACCCCTGTTGCTGCTGGGTACCGCCTTGAGTGTGCTGGTCTATGGCGGCATCTCTCGTGGCCTGCAGCCGCTGACCCGGCTACAGGCGCAGCTCGGTCACCGCAGCGAGCCAGCACTGTCCGCCCTGTCACCCATCGAGTTGACACAGGCACCCCAGGAGGTGCATGCGCTGGCCACTGCGGTCAACCGCTTGCTGTCGGCGGTGCGGCGCAGTCTGGGACAGGAAAAACGCTTCCTGAACGATGCCGCACACCAGTTGCGCACGCCGCTGGCGGGTCTGATCAGTCAGACTGAACTGGCCCTGACCGAAACCGACCCGGTGGCCCTGCGCGAGCGCCTGAGCAAGGTGCTGTCCGGGGCCCAGCGCAGCGCCCACCTGGTGCACCAACTGCTGTCGCTGGCACGCAACGAGGTCGAAGTCAAACTGCAGCCTCTTGACATGGCGGCGCTGGCGCGCGATGTGGCGCGCCAATGGACACCTCGGGCCCTCAAGGCACACATCGACCTGGGGTTTGAGGGTGCCGAACACCTGCTGGTGATGGGCGAGTCGCTGCTGCTGCGCGAAGCCCTGAGCAACCTGATCGACAACGCCCTGACCTACGCCGGTGCCGGCAGCGAGGTGACGCTGCGGGTACAGGCGCAGGCGTTGCAGGTGCTGGTGGAGGTTCAGGACAATGGCAAAGGTTTGTCACCGGGCGATCTGCCCCATGTGTTTGAGCGGTTCTGGCGCGCCAGCGATGTGCCGGGGGGGTGTGGTCTGGGGCTGGCGATTGTCAACGAGATCATGCAACGCCACGGCGGCACCGCGACGGTGCTGGCTGGCGTGCCGCAAGGTCTGCGGGTGCAATTGTTGCTGCCATGCGCCAGTTGACCCGATGGCCGTGGGATACTGGATTGGATATGCTTGAGCCCATCGGACCCTCCTACCCTGCCCTGTCGTGAACGCCGTGCCATCGCCCTCCTTTGACCAGACTGAAAACCCCTGGAAACTCGCTCTGGAAGGTTCTGGCGCCGGTATCTGGGACTGGGACCTGCTGACCGGCGCCCAGACCCATTCGCCACGCTGGGAAGAACTGATCGGTTATGGCGCGGGTGAACTCAACAAGGGCTACGAAGAGTTTTTGTCCCGGGTGCATCCTGACGATGTGGCCCGGTTTCATGTCGCCATGGCCGCCTACCTGGAAGGTCGATCACCCAGCTATGCCATCGAGTTGCGCCTGCGCTGCCAGGACGACAGTTGGAAATGGATTTTGGCCAACGGCATGATTGTGAGCCGTGACCCCCAAGGCCGGCCGACCCGCATGATCGGGACGCATACCGACATCTCAGAGCGCAAACAGGCCGAGCAGGTGCTGATCGAGCTCAACGCCAGTTTGCAGGAAAAAACCAGCCTGCTGCAAACCACCCTGACGCACATCAGCCAGGGCATTCTGGTGTTTGATGCCGAGCGACGCATCATCGGTTTCAACCCGCGGGTGTGCGAGCTGCTGGATCTGCCGCCCGAGTTGCTGGCCAGCCGGCCCAAGTTGTCAGCAGTCAGCCAAATTCAGAATGAGCGCGGCGACTTCGGCCCAGGTGCCCAACTGGTGGGCAGCAATGCGCGCGCCTTTATCGTGACCAACGGCATTGGCGAGCCGCCGCTGGACTACCTGCGCGAAACACCGTCCGGCCGGACCCTCGAAGTCAAGACGCAGTTGCTGGCCGACGGCGGCATGGTGCGAACCTTTGCCGACATCACCGACTATGTCAAGGCCAAAGCCGCGCTACAGGAGCACGAGGAACGCTGGAAACTGGCCCTTGAGAGCACTGGCGATGGGGTCTGGGACTGGTTTATTCCCACCGGCGAAGAGTTTTTCTCCAGAAGCCTGCTTCAAATGTATGGTCTGGAGGAATCCGACATCAGCAACAACGCCCGTGAACTCGATGAGCGCACCCATCCGCAGGATCTGGCCGAGCTCAACCGCAACCGGCAGGCGCATTTTGACGGTCTGACACCCACTTATGTCAACGAGCACCGGGTGCGTTGCAAGGATGGCTCCTGGAAATGGATCATGACCCGGGGCATGGTGATCAGCCGTGATGCGCAGGGCAAGCCGCTGCGCATGATCGGCACCCACACCGACATCAGCAAGCGCAAGGCCTCTGAGGCAACGATATGGCGGCAAGCCCACTATGACTTGCTGACCGGTTTGCCCAACCGCCGCCTGATGCGCGATCGTCTGGCGCAGGAGCTGAAAAAATGCCGCCGCGACGGGTGGCAGTTGGCCCTGCTGTTCATTGATCTGGACCATTTCAAGGAGGTCAACGACACACTCGGGCACGACTGGGGCGATGTGCTGCTGACCGAGGCCGCGCAACGCATTGAGCACCATGTGCGCGAGGTTGACACCGTGGCCCGCATGGGGGGTGATGAGTTCATGGTGATCCTGACGGAGCTGCAACAAGTGGCAGATCTGGAAGCCGTGCTGCAAAAGCTGCTCCAGGTGCTGGGTACCGTGTTCACGCTAGGGCTGGAACAGGTGTTCATCTCTGCCAGCATCGGTGTCACGATCTACCCGGCGGATGCCGAAGAAATCGAGGATTTGCTGAAAAACGCCGACCAGGCGCTGTATGTCGCCAAAAATGCCGGACGCAACCGCTTCAGTTTTTTCACGCCGGCACTGCAAGAGGCCGCCCAATGGCGGGCACAACTGACCCAGGATTTGCGCGTTGCCCTGGCCGAGCATCAGTTCCGGGTGGTTTACCAGCCGATCGTGGCGTTGGCAACCGGTGTCATTTACAAGGCAGAGGTGCTGGTGCGCTGGCAGCACCCCAGGCTCGGTCTGGTCAGCCCGGCTGAATTTATCCCGGTGGCCGAGTCCAGTGGTCAGATCGTCGGCATGGGTGAGTGGGTGTTTCAGCAAGCTGCCCACCAAGTGCGCGCCTGGCGCAGCCTGCTGCATCCGGACTTTCAGATCAGCGTCAACAAGTCGCCAGTGCAGTTTGAAAACCCCAACCCTGAGCACACGCCATGGATATCCCAGCTCAAGTCCCTGGGGCTTGACGGCAGCAGCATTGCCGTGGAAATCACCGAAGGCTTGCTGCTGTCGACCAGCGACCAGGTGTTCGGACAACTGCTGAGCCTGGGTTGCGACGGCATTCAGGTGTCACTCGACGACTTTGGTACCGGCTACTCGTCGCTGTCATACCTGCAAAAATTCGACATCGATTACATCAAGATCGACCAGTCTTTTGTTCGGCAACTGCGTTCGGGGTCCACCGATCTGGTGTTATGCCGGGCCATCATTGCCATGGCACACGCGCTGGGCATGAAGGTGATCGCTGAAGGTGTCGAGACGGAACTGCAGCGCGACCTGCTGGTGGCTCTGGGATGTGATTACGCACAGGGTTACCTGTTTTCAAGACCCGTTTCTGCGGCCGAGTTTGAAGCGTTTGCTGCTGCCCGCTCAGAACGGCAACACTCAGGAACGGAAAATAACGGCTGTTTTTGATTTATATCAAAACCAAACGCCGTCGCAAGCTCAGAATGGTTCGACATTCAGTTGTTGGCAAGAGCCCTTAAAGGAGATCCATGATGAGAAAGTCCGAAGTGCATCGGAGTTTGATGTTGATGCTTGGCGGTTGCCTGTTCGCTGCTTCCCTGTCAGCCCTGGCCGCTTCCACGGGTGCCAAGGCTATTTTTGACAGTGGCGGAGGCGGAGGCACCATCGGCATGTCGGTCAATGCCCCCCGCCCGGTGGCGGCGGCTGAGCCGGTTGCCGAAAAATATGTGGGTATTTCCTATCAGATACTGGCCATTGGCGACGACGGTCAGATGCGCCCGGTGTCCAAAAACCGCGTGTTTCGCACCGGTGAACGCGTCAAGATTCTTGCCAGCACCAACCGCCCCGGTTATTTGACGGTTGCCAATATTGGCACCTCTGGCCGTATGCATGTGCTGTTCAGCGAATATGTCCAGGCTCACCGTTTGACACAGATTCCACCCAACACGAATCTGCGATTTGATGCCAACCCCGGCACCGAGAATGTCTTGATCATGCTGTCCAACGAGCCTAGTCCGCTGGCTGCGCCCTCCAACCAGATGGTGTCAGCACCGCCGCCCGCCCCCATGCCAGCACCCGCAGCGCCGATGCCGGTTTCGACTCCCTACCTGCCACCGCCGCCAATGCCAGATTCAGCGGCGCTACCCTCCTATCCACCGCTACCCCCCGAGCAGGCCAGCGCCAGCATGGTGGCGTCGCTTGACAGTGCCAAGAGCCTCAAGGCCAAGGGTGCCAAGGACCTGATGGTGGAAGACAGCATGCAAAGCTCCTACGCCGTGGTGTCCCCAAGACAGGGCGGCTATAAGGCGGTCAACGGTGGTGCCAAAGACCTGATCATGGAATCTTCAGCTGAAGGTATGAATTACGGCCTGGTTCCAGTTGCTGCCGTTTCTGGTGGCGGTATCCTGACGCTTGAAATCAAACTCAAACACAGGTAACGCCTGCCGACCCTGCGTATCGTGCCCGAATCATTGGTTTTGTTTCACATGCCTTGGGCGTTCGCTGTGGTCTGCTGGCCTTGTGTGATGTCGTCTGGCTAATTTATCGGGTTGATCGACCCGGGAGATTTGAAAAATGAAAAAAACCACTACCCGTTCTGTGTCGGCCATCATGGTACCCGTGATGCTGGTGGCCTGTGCTGCGCTGCCCCCACCCGGAACCCAACTCACCGACCAACAGCGAGCCGAAGCTCAGCAGACTTGCGTCAACCAGTATGTCATCGGAGGTGCCATCGGGGGTGCCCTGCTGGGCATGCTGGTATCGAGCAAGAGTGACCGCGCCCAGGGAGCTGTGGTGGGTGCCATGGGGCAAGTGTCTGGCCTACTATTCGGACACCCGGAGTTTTCCGGTGGCCAATGCGCAACAGACCGCTGCAGCCACGGGCTACACAGCGAGCCGCGGCAACGAAGTGCGGATTCAGAATTTCACCATCAACCCGGCGCAGATAGTACCCGGCGGCAACCTGAAGATGACTGGCTCTTACTATGTGATGGCACCCGATGGGCAGCAACAGGTGAAGGTCTTGGAAACCCGCACCCTGCATTTTTATGATCCACAGGAGAAAGCCTGGAAAGAACTGGGCGCTGAGTCCAACCCGATCACGGCTGCTTTGGGAACGCGACGCGCAGATAGTCAAATGGGCATGCCCGCCGAAGTTGCCGAAGGACGTTATCGCGTGACTTTCAAGGTCAGCGCGCTTGGCCGTGAAGACCAGGCTTCGCAGGAAGTGCTTATCAAGAAATCCTGAGCACCAGGTCTTTTATATGAACCAACCTCGTATGACTTTTTTTGGGTGGATGGTGGCTTTTTTATGGGCCATCGCCTTGCCAGCGGCCGGTCAGGTCGAACCTTCACCGGTCACTAGTCAGCACTTACAGATCATCAACTCGGCTTTTGCCCGCAACGGTGTTCCCAATGGGCGGGTTGAGTTCGATGCCTATGGTCGGATTGAACTCAAGGGCGACTATGCTGATGAGCCTGAAGTTGACCGTGCTTTTTCGCTGGCCCAAGTGGTGGTCGGTGCCAAGTGGGTGTCGCCTGTCACCCCTGAAAACATCCGCGTCAAGACCTGGGAAAAGAGATTTGGCAACTTGTTCCTGCGCGCCAATGTACTCAAACCCACTGTGCGCGACGGGGCCATGCCGGGGCCGATTCGCAACCGCTACGCACTGGTGGTTGGTGTCAGCCGTTTCAAGTTTGGCATCGATGGGCTGGAGTTCGCTGCGCGGGATGCGTTTTCTTTCCGCCAGTTCTTGACGGATCCACGTCGAGGACAATTTCGACCGGAAAACGTGATGTTCTTTACCGACGAAAACGCCACCCGCGCTAATGTGGCGATGGCTTTGGACAAGTTGCGCCAAATCGCTGGCGAGGATGATCTGGTGACCGTCTTCATCAGCAGCCACGGCACGCAGCCCGACAAAAATGGCTTAGTACATGTGGTGCTGCACGACACCGAGACCAGTCCACGCGAGAGGGTTTGGCACACATCAGTCAACGAGGAGATGCTCAAGGAGTTTGTTGGTGGTTTGCGCGCCCAGAGATTGGTCATGGTGCTGGATGCCTGTTACAGCAATGCCGCGTACCGCGCAGTACCCGGCTTTCTGCCACCCGGTGGAAAGTCACTGGGTGCTGACGACAACGAAGGTTATGGTGTCAACAAGGAATACAGTCGGCGCGTACTTGCGGGGGCCAAAGACCTGGTATTCGAAAACGACACGCCTCGTAGCACACCGGCCAAATCGATGGGACCCAGCGCCATTGAACCCTTTGGCAAGGTGCTGATTGGTGCCAGCAGTTCTAACGAACAGTCTTGGGAGTCAAACGAGTTGAGTAGCGGCATCTTCACCTACTACTTTATCGATGGTCTAAACCGTTATGGTGGTTCGGTGCAACAAGCGTTCGACTATGCCAAACCCCGGGTCGCCAACCAGGCCAAAAAGGAATGGGGGCACAAGAATGCAAGCCAGCATCCACAAGCACTGACCACCGTGCAGAACTGGGACATGCGGCTGACGCAATCCGCAACCCGATAACCATCTACCAGGACTGATCCATGCGCCATACTAAAACTTCACCCATCTTGTTGGGAACTCTCATTGGCTCGGTCATCGTGTTGTCGGGCTGCGACAAGATCCCGGGCTTGTCGAAGCTCACTGAGACACCGGCACCAGCGCCAGTCGTGGCCGCCCCAGCCCCATTGCCGCCAGCCCCGGAACCCGCCCCCATGCAGCAGGCCCCCGCACCGGCACCAGCAGCCGCCCCGATGGCAGTCACCATGACACCCGCCCCGGCATCGGCGGGCGCGGTAGCGCCCTCAGCCGAACCCAGTCTGGATGTACGCAGCCACATCAAACAGGCATTCGCCTACATCAGCATGGCAAAAAATGCGCGTGACGGTGTTATTCGCGAAGAGAATATTGACAATGCCCTGAAGGAGTTTTCACTGGCCATCCAGAAAGACCCCAACTACGCTGAGGGCTACTCGAACCGTGCTGTGGCCTACATGCAGCAAAAGAAATTCAACAAAGCCGAAGACGACCTGCGCCGCGCCAAAGAACTGTCGCCGGGCAGTCCATCGGTACGTTACAACTATGCCAGCCTGCACTCACTCAAGGGCAATGTGGATCTGGCGCTTGATGAAATCGATGCCGCGTTGACCAAAGGTTTTTCAGACTACGATGCCCTGCGGCTTGACCCGGATCTGAACAATATGCGCAAACACCCGGAATTCCGCAAAATCCTTGAAAAACACAAGGTGTTTATCGTCAAGTAAGACAGGCTTGTTCATGCTGTAACTGCCCGGCGAAGTCCGTGATGAAGCGACTGACATCCACTCTGGCGCTTTCAATTGTGGTGTTGCTGGGCTGCCACTGGCGTACTGCTGTCGCCCAGCCCGACCCCAACGCCACACGCAGTTACGCAGATTGCCTGTGCCGATGTTCCAGTGGCTGGGCCGCGCACATTGGTGTGTGGTACGACCCAGATCACAAAACAGCGGCCAGTTGCGAAAGTACTGGGCCGTGTATTGGTGGCATTGGTGCTTTTGGGTGCTCCAGTCGACATTTTCTGGGTGCTTCGTCCGAGTGCAGCCAGTCATGTTGGGCAACTGCGTTTGGATCAGGTCGTTTTGATGCGGCCACTGCCGCCGAGTTCAGCGACACCCTGAATCGGCGCTACCGCGAGCGCAAGGGCGGTGCAGCAGCCACCCCATGAGGTGCTGATGGTTTGAGGCAATTTCTTTTCACGGCTTGCGTCAGCAACCGAAAGGACGCGCAAATGAGATTCGACAGCCGGTCAACCCCAAGACGATTTCTGACAGCACTATGGCTCGCAGTCACTGTGGCGTTATCCCTGGTGGCACCTGCGTCTGCCGATGCGCTGGGTGAACACATTCTGGCTGGCATTCAACGCGGGGAAAAATACAGTCGAGCCTCGTTGTTGCTCTTGACCCAAGACCTGAAATGGTACGAGCAGAATATGAACAAGCTGCCTGGTGCCTTGCAAGACCAGATTCAGCGCCTGCGCGTTGACTTGGCCGGTCAGGTCGCACAATCCTCCGCCCGGCAATTGGGTGAGGCACAGGCCGCATTTGCGGCCACCGGCTCCTGGAATCCCGGCCGCGACATGGACATTGTGTACCTGGGAAAAAAAGGCGATGAGGCCGCCCAAACCATCGCCCGCAACTACGAAAGTCACAGCGCCAGTCTGCTGGCCGAGGCCAACTCCGACCCGATCCTGAAGAGCTACAGCGGAGAAATCCCACGCCGGCTCGGCACCGAAAGTCTGGCGGTGTGCACCACCGAGTTGCCCAACTACGGCTTTGAAGACCTGAACAAGGCTTACAACCAGGCCAAACAGGCTTTGGCGCGCGGTGAATCGAAAGACGAAATTCTGGCCACATTGCGCCGTGAAATTCAGCAAGCCATGTCCAGCAACATGAATGCCCATTTTGCTGCTCAAGCCAACCCCGACTACTACGCAGGCGCCACCGGACAGGACTGGTTCAGAAAGACCTACCTGGACAACCCGGACAAGATGCGCACCTTCATGCAAAACGAAAGCGGCAACTGGGTCCTCAAGCCCGGTGGCATCCAGGCCGTTCCCGCTGAAATAGTGGAGCGTCTTGGCTTCGGGTCCTTGGGTGGTTCGGGGGTGAAGTTCTCCAAGATTGCATCGGACTACGCGCTGTTTTTTTCGCACATGCAGGCAGGGCCCTCTGACAACGCCAAATACGTGTTGCGCGTCTGGAAGGACATGGGCCTGAACGCGATTCAGGACTTGAGCGATGCCGAAATCAAGATGCTGGCGCTGGCCAAGGCAGCCAGCAACAACCCGGCACGCGCCAGCCAGATCCTTGCCGAAGCAGGCTTGAACATTGGCGATTTCAACAACAACATGTCCAAAATCATGCTCAGCTGGACCGAGTCCCAACTGGTCAAGGACATGGACACGCTGGTCACTGAACTGGGTTCAAGCTCGGCCAAGTCGGTCGATGAACTCGACAAACTGCTGCGCCAGGCCAAGACCACCATGAACCTCAACGAGCTGGTGGCAGGGCTGGAAAAGCTCAAGACCGCGCCGAAAGAGGTTCAAACCCAGTTGATCAATCGGCTGAAAGCCAAATTTGGCAGCACCCCGGCCGGCATCGCTGCCGTCAACTTTGTGATGCGAAATCTGGGCCTGCTGGGCGACTCCAGCGGCGAGCTGACCCGACGCATCG
>JAIFMA010000078.1 GCA_020048795.1 Rhodoferax sp. | reverse complement strand
GCCAGCGGCAGCGGCTCTTCAAACAGCCGCCCGTTGACATAGGGAAAGGCCGCCAACTGCTCGTCTAGCCGGGTGTTGCGCCTGCCCTCGGGCGTATTGAGCACCTGAAACAACTGTGCCAGCCGTGCGCCCAGGTCACTGCCATCTTGCGCCGTGCGTTCTTCAACAAAACTGCGTAAGGACTGCGCTGGCTGAAAGATACCGGTGTCGTCGGCAAACAGGCAAAACAGCAGCCGCACCAGCAAGACTTCGAGCGCGTTGCCGTCAAAGCCACTGGCCTTGAGGGCATCGTGCAGACGACCCATTTTTTCGGCTGCCAGAAAGTTCACCGGGTCTTGTGGCCGGATCACCTGCTGCTTGTAGCCCGCCAGCAGGCCAAACAAGCCAACGTTTTGGTGCAGCTCGGCCAGCGGAAACTCCAGCGTTTCGCCGCTGGGCAGCTTGTGCACCCGAAAGCGCGCAAAGTCACACACCACGATCAGTTGCGGCAAATCGCGCTCAGGCAGGCCCGGAAAATAGCCCAGCGCCTGATCGAAAGCGCGGTTCAGGTCGCGCCCGCGTGATTTGTGCTCCACCAGCAACATGCCGGGCCAGAACAAATCGACAAAGCCCCAGCGGCCGCCGGGCCGCCCCAAGGCCGCTGGGGTCCCCTCGGGGGGCAGCGACCCGGCACGGGCTCGCGTGGGGGCAAAGGGCTCGCCACCGTGCTTTTTGACCGCCAGCTCAAAGGTGGCCACACGCTTGTCGGTGATGCCGAAAATCTCGAAAAAGGCGATCCAGAACGGCTTGGCCAAGCTGGCTTCGTCGGCCGCATCAGCCCAGGTGCGGCTGAAGTTCAGTGCGCGGGATTTGATTTCGTTCCAGGACAGGGGCATGGCAGCCGGGCTCAATTGGGGCTGATCAGCCCAATACCCGGGAAACATCTGCGGTAGCGCCCGGCATCGCGCGTCAGCAGCGTGCAGCCTTGGGCGGCGGCGTGCGCGCCGATGAAACAGTCGGGCGGCACGCCGGTGCGCGCCAGTCGCAGTTGCTGCAGCGACCAGGGTGCCCACAGCGGCTCAGCCTTGTAGAGGTCGGGCAGGACGTTGGTATCGACCAGTGTGGTGATGACCATCCACTCGCCGATGCTCGGGTCGTCTGGTGCCATAAACGACAGCTCGGGCACCGCTGGTGGGGGTGGGGGCTGCCTCAACTCGGCATCACCATTTCTGCCCAGACCTTGCGCCGCTTTTGGCGCATGTGTGCACATCTTGACGGTTCGGGGTTGCAGGTGTCGGGTCACCTGGTTGCCATGACCGTTAGCTTGCCGCTTTTCGCAGCATCTGGGCCTTGGCATCCTGGTAGCCCGCATACAACTTGGCATAGACGGGGCCGGGCCTGCCATGGCCCACTGGCAAGCCATCGAGCAGCGTCGCCGGCAGCACCTCTTTGGTGGCAGATGACAGCATGATCTCGTCGGCAGCCAGCACCTCGGCACGACTGACACGACGCAACTCAAAACCGATACCCTGCGCCTGGCAGATTTCTTCAATCAGGCCATATCGAATGCCTTCAAGCACCAGGTTGTCCCTGGGGGTGCCCAGCACCTTGGCGTCTTTCACGACCCAGACATTGCAGGTCGCCGCTTCACTCAAATAACCATCACGAAACATCACCGTCTCGATGGCATTCGCGTCAAAGCTGATCTGGCGGGCAAACACGGCACCAAGCAGGCTGGTGGCTTTGATGTGTGCCTTGGCCCAGCGAAAGTCATCGGCGCTGACGCAGGCCACGCCCTGCTGACGCTGCTCGGTGCTGGGTGGCACCATCTGGTTCGTCATGACAAACACCGTGGGCGTGATGTCGGTCGGCATCACATGGTCACGCATGGCCACACCACGGCTAACCTGGATGTAGATCAGTTGGTCAATGTTTTGGGCCGTAGCCCCCGTGGATACTGTGTAAGATGCTATCAATTGAGTGATCACGTCAACCCATTGCGGCCGTGTCAGCGGGTTGTTGATGCGGCATTCGTGCAGGCTGCGCTCTAGCCGGGCCATGTGCTGCTCAAAGCGAAACAACTGCCCCGCATACACCGGTGCCACCTCGTACACCCCATCACCAAAAATGAAACCCCGGTCCATCACGCTGATCCTGGCGTTGGGCAAGGTGGTGAATTCGCCGTTAAGGTAGCAGGGCAGGCAGGGCAGGGTGTTCATACTGAGGTAGGGTTTCGGTTGCGATGGGTGTCAGTTTACGCCGCTGCAATGGGCGCGTGCCGGTTCAGGCCGGTTCAACACTTCACCGTCACACAGCCTTCGCAAAAACCCGTAACCACTTGAGGGCCCTCACACCACCCGATGTGGCGGCTGGCCCAACATTTCCGGGGTGATCAGGGCGATGCCGCGCTCAGTGACATGAAAGCGCTCGCGATCTGAATCGGGGTTGACGCCAACCTGAAAGCCGTCCGGGATGATGCAGCCACTGTCCACCACGGCGCGCCTGATGATCACGTTACGCCCCACCACCACCTCGGGTAACCGAGCCGTAAACGTTGGCGCCACTGACAATGCAGCCATTCGACACCAGCGAGTCCAGCGCCATACCACGCAGTGCTGGCTCCCGAAATACGAATTTGGCCGGTGCCGAGCGCTCATGGACACTCAAAATAGGCCAGTCGTCATCGTACAGATTCAGGTCGGGTACCACATGGGTCAGGTCCATGTTGGCTTCCCAATAGGCATCCACGGTCCCCACATCGCGCCAGTACGGACGGCCCTGGATCATGTTGACGCAACTGTCGGTAAAACGGTGTGCCTGCACATGGTGGCTGTGAATCAGGCGCGGGATCAAATCACGCCCGAAGTCGTGGCTGGAATGCTCGTCGGCGGCATCCAGGCGGAGCTGCTCGCGCAGCAAAGCCGCGTTGAACACATAGATACCCATGCTGGCCAGCGCGTAGAGCGGGTTGTCGGGAATGGCAATGGGGTTGGCCGGCTTTTCTTCAAAGGCCGTCACCCGTGCGCCCTCGTCTACCGCCATGACACCAAAGCCGGTGACGTCCTGCAGCGGCAACTCGATGCAGGCCACGGTCAGGTCGGCTGCACTGTTGACATGGTCAGCCAGCAGCCGGGTGTAATCCATTTTGTAGATGTGGTCACCGGCCAGAATCAGCACATAGGTCGGGTCAGCCTCATCAAGCAGGGCCAGGTTTTGAAATACCGCATTGGCCGTACCGCTGTACCAGCCGGCATTGATTTGCTGCTGGGCTGGCACCACGTCAATGTATTCGCTCAAGGTGGGTTCCAGAAACCCCCAACCCCGCTCGATGTGCCGAATCAGACTCTGCGCCTTGTATTGCGTGAGCACTCCGACCCGCCGAATACCGGAATTGACGCAGTTGCTCAGGGGGAAGTCAATGATTCGCAGCTTGCCCCCGAATGGCACGGCTGGCTTGGAGCGCTCGGCTGTCAACTGATGCAAGCGGCTGCCACGACCACCGGCCAGGATCAGGCCGTAGGTCTTTTGCGCCACATGCAGCAATTCGTTGGCGCGTACTTCGGCGCTCTTGCGGTCAGTCACATCGCGGTTGCTGACCCGCCGGCCGCGGAACTGGCCGTTGGCATCGAGTACCGGGTGACATCCGTGCTCCATCCAGCGCACTGAGCCGTCGCGGTGCACGATGCGGTATTCCAGTGAACCGTCTTCGTCATGGCTCACTTCGAGACGGTGGTGCTGCAGCAAAGCCACGTCATCCGGGTAGGTGATGTGCACCAGCAGCGACGGATCAGCAAAGAATTCATCGCGTTTGTAGCCAGTGACTCTTTCGCTGGAGGGACTCATGTACAACATTTCATGTTGCGGCCCTTCCCAGTATTCCCAGTCCAGCGTGTAGTCGGCGACGGTGCGAAAGCGCTCTTCACCCAGCTTGCGCAAGCTAATGTCGTCTCTTGTGCCGGAGATCCAGTCAGGCAGCCCATTGGGTGTTCGGCTCACCACCTTGCCACGATCAAGTACCCAAACCCAGTGGCCTTGCTTGTGACGCACGCGGGCTTCGCATTCGTAATGGTCAGATTCGTCGGAAAAGTAGCTGGAAAGGCGGTTTTTGAAACGCTCCAGGTCATCTGGATGCAGTAGTCGCGTCCAGGTGTCGATGCTGACTGGTGCCAGTTCTTCAAGAGAATAGCCAAACATTTCGGCCCAGCGTTCATTGAATCTGGCTTCACCAGTATGGATGTTCCATTCCCAGGTGCCAATCCCGGAGCCCCAGAGAATATTGGACAGTTGCTCTTGTCGCAGTTGCAGCGCAACCAGGGCCTGATACGAGCGTAAGGCCGAATGGACCGAGCTGAAAATTTTGTCGGCCGACAGGTCTGACTTCAGATGGTAGCCATTGATGGCATATCTCGTGATGACTTCGCGCTGGGTTACA
Source organism: Rhodoferax sp. (assembly GCA_020048795.1). GTDB lineage: Bacteria > Pseudomonadota > Gammaproteobacteria > Burkholderiales > Burkholderiaceae_C > Rhodoferax. Next base: position 1,943 of record JAIFMA010000078.1, on the reverse strand, counting down.
TAGCCAGGCTGGCCGGTAACAAGTACGATCTGCGTCTTATGGTTGCCGAGTTCTTCGCGAATGTAGCGCACCAACTCCAGTCCGGCGTTTTTGGTTTCCATCACCACGTCAAGCAGGATCAGTGCGGTGTCGGGATGCTCAGTCAGGCGGGTTTTAGCCTCCTCGGAGGATTTTGCTTCCAGCAATTGCAAGCTTCGCTCATCTACCCGCACATCGGCCAGCGCAAGACGCAGCACGGCGCGAATATCCTCTTCATCATCGACCAGCATCACTTTCCAGGGTGGATCGGCCACCCCTGGCATCGCGTTGTTGGCCGGTTCTGAAGCAAATAGGGCAGAGAAGGCGTCTTGCTCAGTCATAGAAATAGCGCAATGTGAAAGTGCACGCCGTTTCCAGCCGTGCTTTGCCGCTGGATGACGGCTGGATCTGCAAGGGACAGGCATTCCAGATATACGAAGCCAAGTATCGCACCAGGGAACAGGAGCAGGCCTTGAACCACCTCAATACCCTCGATTTGCCAGCTTGCCTGGCAGGTTTATCACCAAAAGCCATGTCATTGCAGGCCTTCCAGAACATAGTTGAACGGCTGGCTTCGCTGAGGCATTTTGGCGCGCTGGCTAACCGCAACGAGTCTAAACCAGCCAAGCCGAAAACCCCTTGGCCCCGACAATCGTTGCGTGCCAGGGCAAGCCAGAGTTGACTGAGCAAGTTCCGCCATCTTGCTGACGCTTGGCACCCCATCTGGAAAATCCACAACCACCTCGCATGCGGCCCTGATTGCTTCAAATAGTGTAGCTACCAGCGCTTATAAAGTATGCACTACAAGCCAATTTGATCAAAACTTGAGAGGCATCGGGTGCCGCACTAGCCGATCAGCGCCACCGCCTTGATTTGCACCCAGACCGGTAAACCTGGCAACAGCCCCAAGCCCACGGCTGAGCGGCGGGTCAGGCGCGCCAGTACCGGCGAGTCACCCAACTTGAGTCGAATCAGCGACAAGGCAGGGTGGTGGTCATCGGCAATTTCATCGACCACGGCGCTCAGGCAGTTCTGGATGCTGGTGTGGGTGCTTCGTTGCAAGGCGATGCTGACATCACGTGCCAAAATGCGCACCCGCACCGGCTGGCCCAGCGCGTGGCCGCCATCGCGCACCCACAGGCTGCCGCCGGGAAATTCCACGCGCGTCAGGTGCCAGGACGTATCACGCTCGGCCACCACCGCCTGCAGCACCACACCAGCGTCCTCACCCAGGTGAATTGGCAGGTCGATACGCGCCAGCGTTTCGGTCAGACCCCCGGCGGCAACGGCCCGGCCCACCTCCATCACCACCAGATGGTCGGCCAACTGCGCCACTTCGTCGGGCGCGTGGCTGACGTAGATGAGCGGAATGTCCAGCTCCGCGTGCAGCCGCTGCAGGTAGGGCAATATCTCCTGCTTGCGCCTGACGTCCAGCGCAGCCAGTGGCTCGTCCATCAGCAGCAGACGCGGGCTGGTCAGCAGCGCACGCGCTATGGCCGCGCGCTGGCGCTCACCGCCCGACAGCCCGGCGGGCATGCGCTCCAGCAGCGGCCCGATGCCCAGCAGATCGACGATGTGTTCAAAACCAACGCGCCGGCTGGCCGCTGGCACACGCGACTGACCATACAGCAGGTTGCGCCGGATGCTCAGGTGGTTGAACAGGTTGGCTTCCTGAAACACATAACCCAGTGCACGCTGATGGGTGGGCACAAACAGCGTGTCGCGGTGCCAGGTTTCACCGTTCACGCTGAGCTGGCCCAGGCTGGCACGCGTCAGGCCAGCCATGCAGCGCAGCAGCGTGGTCTTGCCGCAACCCGACGGGCCAAACAGCGCGGTGACACCTTGGCCCGGCAAGTTCAGATCCACATCCAGGGTGAACCCCGGGTAGCTCAACTGAAAACGTGCCTGGATACTCATGCGGGCCG
>JAIFMA010000192.1:2741-5027 GCA_020048795.1 Rhodoferax sp. | reverse complement strand
CGACCCAGACCAACCCGGCTTTGGACACGCCATACCTGCAAGGCCACCTGTTGGTCGCCGAGGACAACCCGATCAACGCCCTGGTGATCAAATCCCTGCTGGGTCGGCTGGGTGTCACCATGATCCTGGTGGGCGATGGACAGCAGGCGGTGGATGCCATCATGCAGGCAGCGCCGGGTGAGCCCCTCGACCTGGTCTTGATGGATTTGCACATGCCGGTTCTGGATGGGTACGGCGCCACTGAAAAAATCAGGCAGTGGGAAACCCGCAGCGGTCAGTCGCGCCGACCCATCATCGCCCTCACGGCGGATGCCTTTGAAGAAGACCGCAGGCGCTGTCTGGCCGTTGGGATGGATGACTTCTTGACCAAGCCGATTGCCATTGAAGCACTGAAGGTGGCGTTGACCCAGTGGTTGCCGACGGTAGCCGATAAAAACAAGGCTTGTTGACAACTTGTCAATGAAGCGACCCGAGGCGATGAAAAAAATGCCAGCCAAAATTCTGCCTATTGACATTGCGAACCCTGGAGGCACAACTTCAAACCATTACCCTGCCGTTCAGCGCCTTGGGGAACTGGTGCATTTCGTTGATGTCGGTGGCATTGCTGTGGATGAAGCTCCCGGGCTGGAACTGCTCGTTCGGGGCCTGCAGGCACAACACACTGGTGACGACGACCTATTGACCGCAGCTCTGCCCTTGTTTAACACCCTCTATGCCGCTTTGGTGACCACACCGTGACCGCCAACGCATTGGCGACTGATGCACCCAAACCGCCCACCTTCTGGGAAGCCTTGGCTTATTGGCTCAAGCTGGGTTTCATATCTTTTGGCGGCCCAGCGGGCCAAATTGCCATCATGCATGAGGACCTGGTCGAGCGTAAGCGTTGGATTTCCGAGAAGCGCTTCCTGCACGCCCTGAACTATTGCACAAAACCTGGGGTGGCATCGTTGCCGGCGGACTTTTTGTGCTGCCATCTTTGTTCATTCTGATGGGCTTGTCCTGGATGTACATGGCCTATGGCGACGTCGCCGCCGTTGCCGGGGTGCTCTACGGCATCAAGCCAGCGGTGACCGCCATCGTTGTGTCGGCGGCCTACCGCATCGGGTCCCGGGCCCTCAAGAACGGAATACTTTGGGGCATTGCGGTGGCGGCCTTTGTTGCCATCTTTGTGTTGAATCTGCCATTCCCGCTAATTGTGCTGGCGGCGGGTGTGACCGGCTATCAGGGCGGACGTTTTGCGCCCGACAAGTTTGCCGTTGGTGGTGGGCATGGCAAGGCTGGCAAAAGCATGGGAGTGGCCGTTATTGATGACACGAGCCCCACACCGCCGCATGCGCTATTTACCTGGACACGCTTTTGGCAAATCGTCGTCGTGTTCTTGGGCATCTGGCTCGCAGCGATGGGTGCAATGACTGCTCTCTATGGATGGGACTCGGTACTCACGCAGATGGCTTGGTTTTTTACCAAAGCGGCACTCTTGACCTTTGGCGGTGCCTACGCCGTACTACCTTATGTTTACCAAGGCGCCGTTGACCACCACCAGTGGCTGACAGCACCACAAATGATTGACGGGCTGGCACTTGGAGAAACGACTCCCGGCCCACTCATCATGGTGGTCTCCTTCGTGGGCTTTGTCGGTGGCTGGACCAAGGCCATCTTCGGCTCGGAATCGCTGCTGTTAGGCGCAGTGGTGGCTGCTTGCGTAGTGACCTTCTTTACCTTCCTTCCGTCGTTCTTCTTCATCTTTCTTGGTGGTCCCTTCATCGAATCCACCCATGGAAACCTCAAATTCACAGCACCGTTGACTGCAATCACTGCAGCCGTAGTGGGCGTCATCGTCAATCTGGCTGTGTTTTTCGGCTATCACGCGCTATGGCCAAAGGGACTGTCTGGCCAGTTTGAATGGGCATCAGCGGTCATCGGCATCTGCGCTGCCGTGGCCTTGTTTCGTTACAAGGTGGGCGTTATTCCCGTGGTCTTTGCTTGTGGACTGGCGGGACTGGCTCTGACCTTCCTTCGGTCACTGATTTTTTGAGGAGATGTGCGCGTCAGAACGGAGGTTGTCTCATATATTGACACTCGTGACGAGGGGGATTTCTCCAAACTTGACGCAACGACCGCTTGATTCCAGTTCTAAATCATCCGTGTCGTTGTTGCTTCGCCTTGTCGTGCGTCAGCACTGCCTGCGGCTTCGCGCCTAGTGATGAGGATCAAGCCGCCAAGCTGGAGCGTGACCCGGTGGCACCGGCCACGCGCATGGCGTAACTGCTGCGCGCTGACCTGGCC
>JAIFMA010000192.1:0-2699 GCA_020048795.1 Rhodoferax sp. | reverse complement strand
GCTGGCAGCAGGTGGTGAAACTGGAACACAAAACCCAGCGTTTGGCACCGGCGCAGCGTCAACCCGGCATCGTTTTGGCCGCGCATTTCTTCGCCTTGCAGCAGATAAGAGCCTGTCGTCAGGGGTTCCAACAAGCCCAAAATGTTGAGCAGTGTGCTTTTGCCCGAGCCGGATGGCCCCATCAGCGCGACAAACTCGCCGTGTGCCAGGGCCAGATCAATGCCGTGCAACACCTCGGTCTGGCTCGGCAGGCCGAGGTTGTAGCTTTTGTGGATGTCACGCAGAACTATCAAAGGTGTAGCTGCTTGCGCTTGTTTCATAAGGGCTAGAGGCCAAAAAATCTTACAAGCGGATGGCTTGGGCCGGGTCCATGGCGGCCGCCCGGCGCGCTGGTGCAATGGCTGCCAGCACGCCGCACACACTGGCGACAAGAGCCACGTTCAGCGCCACGCGCCAGGGCAGGGTGATGTTGAACAGCGGCAAGCCGTCAGAGCTTTTGACAAAATGGGTAAAGGCCCAGATCAGCGCCACCGCCAGCAGCCCAAGCACCACACCCTGCAGCTAAAACACCCGCAAAATTTGCGCCCGAGTGGTGCCCATGGCGCGCAGGGTGGCTTCACTGGGGATTGCTGCGGAGGTACGCCCCCGTGTTGTGTCAATGCCGGGATTGGCCGGTTTTGGCTACACAAAAAAATGGCTGAAGTGGCATCTATCTTGAGTCAAGATGCGATACTTTCGTCGATGATTCAATCTCTGCGATCCACCCAGCCGAAGGCAAATGGCATTGCGCAAACGGCAGTAACCGGTGTTAGCAGTGGTTTTCCAGACTTAGACCAATTGACGGGAGGCTTCCAGCCGGGCCAGTTGATCTTTGTTGCCAGTCGGTACAGCATGGGCAAAACGGCACTGGCTTTGAGCACAGTTATCCATGTGGCGATCAGTGACGATTTGCCAGTGGTCGTGTTTTGTCTGGCCTCGTGCGCCTCTAGTTTGAAGATGCGGCTTGCCAGTTCGATCAGTGGCATCTGCTTGCGTGACATTCAAACCAACCAGTTCTCCAGCGAGCACTATCATTATTTGAACAGCGCAAACAAGGCGCTCGAAGACAGCAAGTTGCATATCGACGCAAACGTGCGTGTGTCGTTGAAAGCGTTGTCGGAACGAGTCCGGTGGCTGGCACATGAACATGGAAATCTGGGACTGATTGTCGTGGACGATTTGCAGTGCACCTACATTTCTGCAAATCGAGGTAAAGCACTGGCCAGCGAGCTTGGTGCGCTTTCTCATGGGCTGAAATTGCTTGCCCAGGAGCATTGCTGTCCCGTTATCGTTACAACCCAGTTAGGACGGAGGATGGAAATGCGGCGCGACAAACGTCCCAGACTAAAGGACTTGCGTGCAGGTGGACGACTAGAGCAAGCGGCTGACCTGATCATCACGGTCTACCGGGATGATTACTACAACCATGATGCCAGCCACTCACCAAATGTCGCCGAGATCAGCGTTGTGAAACACCTCAACGGCACCACCGGTTTTGTTGTGCTGGCCTTCAACAAATCGCTGACAAAATTTGAAAATCTCACCAAAAATTATTAGGAGTCACGATGAATTTGCCGGAATATCTTGTGTTGTTTTCAAATGAAGGAGCGATCGATGTCAAGGTCATCTTTGAAGATCATGATGGCAGCATTTCAAGCAGAAAAATGAGGCCGAAAGAAATTGCTGCTTTGATTTCGACGACTGGCAAAGGCTTTCATACGCAAATGACTTTTGATGACTGGCCGTTCGTAATCACGAAATACGAGATTGAACCAGCATTAAATAAGCTGACAATCGTTGCCAGAAAAATCACCTGAATATGCCAAGCTTTGGATGGATGCGTAGACGCTATTTTTTTCTATCCGGATCAGGTCGTCCCTCCTCAGCGCGCCGTTTACCTTGAACGCTAACGGCATCGCATCATGCCAATGATCATTTATCAACCGTTGCAGGCAACTCAACAGCAATTCGTTGAATTCTGGAGCCTTCGGTATCAGGATAAGCAGGAACACCTGTACCTCAGCAATATCGGACAAGAGTTAACAGAGAAACGCATACTCAAACTCTACCAATGGAAAAACGGGACACCTCTTTCAGCTGGAAAGCTGGCTTCTGTTCAGGACAACTTTGTTAAGCGCAGAATCGAACTAGCAAAGCTTCCGCCAGATATCAGCGCAAATGATTTTTTGGCGCACTTCAAAAATGGCGGTGTCATCTGGAGGATATTTTGGCTTCATTGCTGGCAGCCAACTCGGTTTCCAATATTTGACCAGCATGTGCATCGTGCCACGACGTTCATTAGCAATGGCGTTCCTGAAGAAATCCCAAAATATGATCCTCGAAAAATTGTGGCATACGTTGACAGATATCTGCCATTCCACGCCCAGTTTGCCACTATCGACAGACGAGCCGTTGATAAGGCTCTTTGGGCGTTTGGGAAATTTATCAATGAGGTGAATTTCCCATGGGTTTCGCCAAATGTAAAACCGGTAAGCCAGGGGCCAAATGCGGTGCTAGGCATCGAGCCGGCCGGCACTCTAAAATGAAAACCATGAAATCCCGGATTTATGTCGAAAGCTCAGTGATCAGCTACGCTGCTTCGCGTAAAAGTTCTAATGCAAAAACCGCCTATCGCCAAGAAGTCACACAGATGTGGTGGG
>JAIFMA010000042.1 GCA_020048795.1 Rhodoferax sp. | reverse complement strand
GGACGGCTCGGATTTGTCCACCGAAGACATGCAGCACTTTGCCCACTGGACCAACCTGTCGGAGACCACTTTTTTGCTGCCGCCGACACCCGAGGCCGTGGCGCAAGGCGCGCACTACCAGGTGCGCATCTTTACACCCGGTGGCGAGTTACCGTTTGCCGGCCATCCGACCCTGGGCAGTTGCCACGCCTGGCTGAAAACCCGTCAGATTGGAGAGCCAGCTCTAATGGACAACGTACCCGATGAGCTGCTACAGGAATGCGCTGTCGGACTGGTGCGCATTCGCCGCCAGGGCAGTCGACTGGCGTTTGCGGCGCCCATGCTGCAGCGCAGCACACCCGCGCCGGCCCAGGTGGCCCAGGTGGCCGCAGCGATCGGGCTCGACCCCCGGCACATCGTGGCCAGCCAGATGCTCGACAACGGGCCGACCTGGCTGGGCTTGCTGATCGACAGTGCCGAGGTCTTGCTGGGCTTGCAGCCGGACCACCCCGAGCTCAAACGCTTGGGACTTAAAGTGGGTCTAGCGCATATCCAGCTTGCGCTTCCAGCTAGCGGCTTGATAGCAAGGTCGAACCTCGAAGCGCGCTCGTTTGGGCCCCGCAGCCCAGCACAACACAGCACCCACAACGCGCCCCAGGTGCAGGTGCGGGCCTTTGCCGCGCCGGTCGGTGTCAACGAAGACCCGGTCACCGGTAGCCTGAATGCCAGCCTGGCGCAGTGGTTCATCGCTGATGGTTATGCCCCCAGCCATTACGTGGCGACTCAGGGCAGTTGCCTGGGTCGCCACGGCCAGGTGCATATTGAGCAGGATGAAAGTGCTCAGGTCTGGGTCGGTGGCGATGTGGTGACTTGCATCGAAGGCGTGGTCAACCTATGACAGACGGGTCTGGCGCGCACATAATCGGGTCATGCCACCGTTCACCGCCAAACTCGCCGCCCTACGCCAAGCCCCGGTCGTGGCTTTTGCTGCATAACAGGCCGATCAAGGCCGCAGCAGCGCATCCGGATTTCAGGCATGGGAACCCTCTACCTTGTACGCCACGGTCAGGCTTCATTGGGTGCCGACGACTACGACCAGCTCAGCGAACTCGGGCAGCGCCAGTGTGAGCGGCTGGGTAGTTACTTTGCCAGCCGGGGCGTGAGGTTTGACGCGGCCTACACCGGCACCCTGAAACGCCACACCCAGACACTGGCCGGTATCTGCCGTGGTGGTCAGTTCGCACTCGATGCAGCGGCATGTGCTGGTCTGAACGAATACGACAGCCAGGCCCTGGTGGCGGCGATTCACCCTGAGCCGCTGGCCAGACCGAGCACACCCGAGCTCCATCGCCATTACTTTCGCCTGCTACGCCAGGGCCTGACGGCGTGGATGCTGGGCAAGACCCAGCCGCACAACATGCCGAGCTGGCCCGATTTTCGCCAAGGCGTGGTGGCTGTGCTGGACCAGATTCGCCAGAGCGATGCCCACAGTGTGCTGCTGGTGTCTAGCGGCGGGCCGATTGCCTGCGCCGTTGGGTTTGTGCTGGCCACCCCGGCTGATGCCACGGTAGAGCTCAACATGCGCCTGCGCAACAGCTCGGTGACTGAATTTGCCTTTACCGCCACGCACCACGCGCTACAAACTTACAACACCCTGGGGCATCTGGACGCACCCGAATTTGACAGCTGGGTCACCCACGCCTGACCAATGCCCCAAGCGGGTCGCAGCATTGAAAAAGGCACCCGAAGGTGCCTTTTTTGTTGCCGAAAGGCAATCAGGCCTTGACACCCACCACGGCGGCGGTGTTCAGAGCTTGCTCGGTTGCCGCAGCAAGGTTGTTTTCGGCCATGACCAGCGCGTTCCTGGCAGCCGTTTGAGCGGTTTCTAGGGCGCTTTGGCTGGAGACCATGGCGCTCTTGATCACGGCCAAGGCCGACTCGGTGCCGGCTGGGGCATTTTTGACCATCTTGTCCATGGCAGCAGCGAACGCCTTCTGGCCTTCAGCGGCCTTGCTTTCGTAGGTCTTGGTGAATTCAGAGCTGGCTTCCACCACGATGCCATACACATGGCGACCATAAGCGGTCGCCTTTTCAGCCATGGGTGCCATCAAAGCGGATTGCAGGGCGATGAACTGCTGCGTGTCCTTGGCCGCCAGCAAGCTTTGGGTGTACTTAAAAGACTCGGTCATCAAGGCGCGGACAGCGGCCAGATTCAGTTCGACCAGCTTTTCAAAACCGGTGTAGGTCTTGGTAGCCAGGCCGCTGAAGGTGTCAAGGTTAGCCCGGTTTTTGGCAGTGATTTGGTCAGCGATGATCATCATGGTGATGTCCTTCAAAAGTGGGTTAACGATCCAGCGAGTGCCTGATGCAATTTATGTTGCAGTGCAGCATGATGCAAATTATAGGGATAACCCACCCCTTGGCAAGGGCTAATTTGCTGCATTGCAGCAAAAGTCTAGGGCTGCAACTCTAGCCACTCAAAACAAATCGGGTGATTGAAAAAACCGGTAGCAGTTTTTACCGGCCAGTTTGGCCTGGTACATGGCCAAATCGGCCTGACTCAATAAGGTGTCGGCATCCGGATCGCTGCCTTGTGGGTAAAAAGTGATCCCCAGACTGGCCGAAATCTGTAACTCAGCATCGTCAATCGAGACCGGCAGCGCCGCTGCCTGCAGCAAACGCAGCATCATGGTGTCGCAGTTGCTACGGTCCAGGTCAAGCAGCACCGCGACAAACTCGTCCCCCCCCACCCGTGCCAACGTGTCGCCTTCGCGCAGCGCCTGTTTCATGCGATGGGCCAGTACACTCAGCAAACGGTCTCCCACACCATGCCCCATGCTGTCGTTGACAAGCTTGAAACCATCCAGATCCAGATACACCAGGGCAATGGTCTGCTGGCGGCGCTGCGACTGAGCCATGGCCTGACGCATGCGATCAGACAGCAATATCCGGTTGGGCAGGGTCGTCAACACATCAAAATGGGCCAGCTTTTCGAGCTCTTTCTGGTGATTCTTCAATACCGAGATGTCGGAAAACAGCACCACCATGTTTTGCGCAACACCCGACTCGTCGCGCACCACGCTGATGGCCTGCAAGGTGGCAAACACCTCGCCACTCTTGCGCCGGTTCCACAGCTCGCCGGACCAGAAGCCGTGTGCGCTCAAATCATGCGCCATGGTGTCGTACACCTCGGCACCCTGCAACCGGGCACACAGGACTTCGCGCGGATTGCGGCCTAACAAGGCCTCTCGGCCATAACCGGTAATCTGGGTGGTGGCTTCGTTGACATCAATGATGAGGCCCTGCAGCGACAAAATCATGATGCCTTCACGGGCGTGGCTGAAAACGGCCGCCGCCTGGCGCAGTTTTTCCGTGGCCTGGTGTTTTTCAAGGGCAATGCTGACCAAATGCGCACAGCTTTCAACCAGCGCAATCTCGGCTGCGTCTGGTTGACGAGACTGGCGTGCATAAATCGCAAAGGTGCCCAACACCCGGCCGGTGGCAGCCAGAATAGGCTGCGACCAGCAGGCCGCCAGTTGCGCCTGTGCCGCCAGCTCACGGTAGTCCTTCCAGTCATCATGGGTTGCAATGTCTGCCACCACCACGCGCTCGCCCAGACAGGCCGCCGTACCGCAGGAGCCAACCCCGGCCGAAGCCTCCAGACCGATCAGTGCCGCAGAATAATAATCAGGCAGGCCCGGCGCCACGCTATGGACAAAGTATCGCCCCTGCGGATCCAGCAGCAAAATGCTGCCTATCAAGCCGGGCATCATGCCCTCAAGCCCCTGTACCAGCGCCAGCAAGACCCGCTCCCATGGGGTGTCGGCCGACAGCAGCTCCAGCACCCGGGTGCGCAATTGTTCCTGCTGCTGCGCCTGTTTTCGTTCATGGATGTCGCTGTTGGTGCCGACCAGGCGCAGCGCCTTGCCGGCCGCGTCACGCGCCACCACCATGCCCCGACCCAGCATCCAGCGCCAGCTGCCGTCTTTGCAGCGGGCGCGAAACTCAATCCGGGCCGCACTGGTGGTGCCATCGAGGTGGGCTTGCAAAAGCTGCATGACATGCGCCATGTCGTGCGGATGCACGCGGCTGGACCACTCTGAAGCCTGGTTGCCAATTTCGTCCTCGGCAAAGCCCAGCATCTCTTTGTAACGCTTTGAAAACACCGCGTAACCGGTCTGAATATTCCAGTCCCACACGCCGTCGCCCGAGCCTTCCAGGGCGAATTTCCAGCGCTCTTCGCTAGCTGCGAGCTGCTCACTGCGCTGCTTGCGCGCCGAGATATCACGGTGAAAGGCGTAAATTTGCCCGCCATCCTGGTTGTGAAACCGGGCGCTGACCTCGACATCCCAAACCGAGCCATCTTTGCGGAAATGCCGGGTTTCAAACACCTGGTGACCGACCTCAATCAACGCGCTGACGCGCTGCTCGACATCGACCGGGTAGGGTTGAGCATCCAGGTCGGCCAGGCATCGAGCCAACAGTTCGCTGCGGCTGTAGCCCGATTGCTGGCAATAGGTGCTGTTGACATCCAGCACCTGCCCTTGCAGGTCAGTGCGCATGAAGCCATCCAGCGCAGTATCCAGAATGCTGGCCAACGTGCTGTGGCTGGCTCCCATCGTATCCTGGGCTTGCCGGCGGGCGGTGACGTCGGCCAGAATCAAGCGCAACAGCGGCGCGGTATTTTCCTGCTGCAGCGCAGAGCCTTCAAGCAGCGCCCAAAATTGCCGGTGGTCGTGCCCGATCATCCTGATCTCGATGGGCCGGCTGTCCTCGCCGTGCAACAGGTTGGAACAAAAACTGGCAAAGCGCCCGGTGTCGCCGGCCTCAACAAAACGCCGCAAAGGCTTGCCGGTCAAAGAGGCTGCATGGTGGCCCAGCAGTGCCTCGCAGCACTGATTGACCTGGACAATCTGCCCCCACTCATCGAGGGTGCAATACCCTACCGGCGCACGGTGGTAGAGATCGGCATAGCTGGCACGAGCCGCCTCCAGCGCAGCCGTGGTTTGCAGCAGTTCCTGGTTTTGCAGCTCCAGCTCGACCTGGTAGATGCTGAGTTCGTACAGCAACTGGCGCATCTGGTCTGGCGACAGATGCTGCGACACATCGGGCAGGCGCGGCCCTTTCAGACGCAACTGCTCCTCGGCGCGTTGGCGCAAGTCACCCGGGCCGGGCGATGAGTGGATCATGGGGCAATAACAGCAACAATGTGGTAGACGGCATACTCGACAACTATCCAAACGACCGCTCAAACCATGCTCAGGCTTGTATCAGCCTGATTCTTTGGATGGGCATCATAAGTGAATTCGGGCCAGAGTGCCATCCATCCGGGGACAAGGGTGGCCGGGACGCATCAGCGCCAGAGAATCAGCGCCGTACCCAGCACGGTCAACACCGAGCCCAGCCAGGCCCAGGGCGCGGGTGCGCGTTTGAGCTGGAACCACAGCAGCGGCAGCACCAGGATGGGCGACACCGACGACAAGATGGCGACCATGCCAACATCGCCCTTTTCCAGCGCCAGCAGCACCAACGTCATGCCAACGCCCATGGCGACAAATCCGTTCAGGGCGGTTTGTGCCAGCACCCGCAGTGTCGGTGCCTGGTGCGCCCGCGCCGCAGCAAAGCCTGAGGCGAGCAACACAAAATGGGCACAGGTGGCCACCGTCACCCGCACCGCCGAGGCCATTACCGGGTCCACTTGCTGCGCCATCACCGGCTTGGCAATGAGCGAGCCAACTGCCTGACACAGCGCGGCCAGCAGCGCCAGCGACACGCCTGTGCCCACATGGCCCCGGTCGGCCTCCCAGGCGTGGGTTTCATCCTTGTGACGCCCCAGCACAATCGCCGTCATCACGCCCACCAGGGTCAGCACCGCGCCGACAAAGGTCTGCAACCCCATGCGCTCACCCAGCACGGCAAAGCCCAGCACCGCACTGAAAGCCGCATGAGTGGCAAACAACACGCCGGCACGGCGCGGCCCCAGGCGGTTCATGGCCGCAAACAACGCGGTGTCACCGACAAAAATGCCAATCAGGCCGCTGATTGCCATCACGCCCCAGTAGCTCAATTGAAAACCACGCCAGGAACCCGTAACACCCACCACCGACCACAGCATGAAGGCCACCATCAGCATGCGCCAGCGGGTAAAGGCAAACGCGCCCAGGTGACGCGAGGGCATCACCGACATCACGCTCCCCAGCGCCCAGCACGCCGCCGCACCGAGTGCAAACAGGTCGTAGGCGGCCATCATGCGTGTTTCAGAGACCCGCCGGGGCACCCTGCCGGGCCGAACACCTCATCACAACACCGGCTGAGTCCGTAGGGTGTCGGCAGGCAGCCGATCAACTTCAGCCAGCAAGCGAGCCAACGCACGGCCAGCGGCGGCCACCAGGGCATGGCCTTTGTCCACCGTGGCAGCGGCCGCATTGCCCACTGCGCCCGCCGGGTTGTAGTCCTGCATCTGCCAGCCCAGCTTGGCACTTTTGCCATTGCCCAAAATCGCGAATTGACCAGCCCGCCCCTGCGATGCCGAGGCAAAGTGCTGCGCCTGCGTCATGTCCACATGGGCCGGGTCCAGCGCCAGCATCATCGAGGTCTCGATTTCACCCGCATGGATGCCAAAGCGGTGTTCCTCGGGGCTGAACAAGGCATTCACGTCCTGCCCCTGCGCATCCACCAGCGGCAGATTGAACCAGCTCACGCTGTACACCAGCATATCGAGGCGCGCGCGCAGGTCACGCGCCACCAGTTCCATCACACTGACATTGCCGCCGTGGGCGTTGAACAAAACCATCTTTTTGACACCGCTGGCAGCCACCGATTCGCCAATATCCGTCCACAGTCGCAGGATGGTCTCGTTTTTCAGCGTCAGGGTGCCGGCAAAGTGCGCGTGCTCGGGGCTCAGACCAACGGCTTGGGTGGGCAAAAACAGCACCTTCAGGTCGGCCGCCAGATGGGGCAAGGCGGTTTTCACGATGCTGTCCACCAGCACCGTGTCCACACTCAAAGGCAAATGCGGCCCATGCTGCTCGGTAGCCGCCACCGGCAACACCGCCGTGGTGCGGGCCGCGTCACCGCTGCGGCGCAGGCGATCAAAGTGGGCGGTGGTCCAGTCAGCCCAGAAGCGAGAGGCAGTGGTCATGGTGAATGCCCGGCGTTATAACAATGAGGCTTACGCCTTTTTCATGAATTCGGCCTTGAGCATGAAGGCACCCTGGTCGGTTTTGCAATCCACCGCATGATCGCCCGCGCCTTCAGGCAAGCGAATAGCCTTGATTTTGGTGCCCTTTTTCAGCACGATGGACGAGCCCTTGACCTTCAGGTCCTTGATCAAAATCACCGTGTCTCCATCGGCCAGCGGGTTACCGTTGGCATCTTTCACCGGGCCAACCGCCACTTCACCCTCTGTGGCTGCGCCGGCCTGGGGCCATTCAAAGCCGCAATCCGGGCAGACATAGTTGCTCCCATCGGGGTAGGTGTTTTCAAGCGTGCACTGCGGGCAGGCGGGCAAATTGGACATGGTGATGGGGCAAACAAAAATGGTTTTCAACGAACGACTGCAAGTTTAGCAACGAAGTTCAGTCAAGCTCACTCCACACGGGTCAGGTTGGCGTCAGCGTAACCCGACCTGCGCAAGCTGAGGTTCATGGCCAATCAGCTTGCTTTTTCAGGCCAAATGCGACAACGTGTCTCATCGGGTGCCGGATCACGCCGCGCAGGGGCGAAAATGGGCGGCATGACACAAGACCTCTTTCGTACCAACGCTTACCAAACCGAATGCACCGCCACGGTGACTGCCATCACTGCCCAAGGCATTGGACTGGACCGAACCGTGTTTTACCCGCTGGGCGGTGGACAGGCCGGCGATACCGGCTGTCTGGTGCTGGCTGACGGCCGCCAGATTGACATCATCGACACCCGCAAAGGCCGGACCGAAGATGGCATTTTTACCCATGAAATATGCCACCAGCCCTTACCGGACTTGCGTGAGCAGCTATTGAATCAGGATCACACTACACCCTTCAAGCTGGCCATAGGCGACACCGTCACGGCCCGCATCGACTGGGCACGGCGGCTGCGCATGATGCGTTTTCACACCTGCAGTCATCTGCTGTGCCACATCGTGCCGCAACTGGTCAACGGCTGCTCAATCACCCCCGACTATGCGCGCCTTGACTTCAACATGACTGAGGCGCTGGACAAAGAGACACTGAGTGCCGCCATCGCGCGGTTGGTGGCCGCAGCACACCCGGTCACGGTCGGCACCATCACAGAGGCCGAGCTCGATGCCAATCCGGCACTGGTCAAAAGCATGTCGGTGCAGCCACCGCGCGGCAGCGGACAGATTCGCACCATCCAGATAGGCACCAACACCACGATCGACCTGCAACCCTGCGGCGGCACACATGTGGCCAACACGGCTGAAATTGGCCAGATCATCGTCACCAAGATCGAGAAAAAGTCGGCCATGACCCGGCGCGTGGTGCTGGGGTTTGCACCCTGTGCGGTATGAGCCGCGGCCAGGTCAGAAACATCACCGGCGACAGCTTTTTTGCCTGGGACGGCGATGTGCTGGTGGTCAACATTCTGGGCAAACCCAGCGCCAGCAAAGATGCCATTGGAAAACCCAAGGGAACCCAGCTCAAGGTCAGCGTCACCGCCGCGCCCCAGCACGGCAAAGCCACTGACCACATGCTGCGTTTTCTGGCTCCGCTGTTTGGCGTGAGTGTGTCAGCCATCGAGGTGGTTTTTGGCCAGGAAAACGTCAACAAACAGTTGCGCATCAAGGCACCCACCCAACTTCCGCCGGCATTTACCCGCGCTGCTGATTGACGTTCTTTGCTGAATGCTGTGCGCCAAAGAGGCCCGGCTTGTTTTGGGCATCTCTCGTCGCGCACCATTGTCGTGACTGGATTAACGCAAGAATGTCAAGAACATCGGTAGCAGGCAAGACCTTCGTGCGGACATCACCGTCGGTATGTTACTGGTCCTGCTTTTGGCCATGCTCGATGCCACTTGGTCTCTGGTACCGGATATCTTGGTCAAGTACGAAGTCGGCGAGGTGGCGGGTTCACGGATTGCGGCCATCGAAAACCCGGATCACATGAAGGGCCATGTAGCCGAACATGACCTGACGGTGAGCGACCGGATGGCCGGGCCGGGACAACCCGCATTGCCACCGCGTATGCCAAAGCTCTGCCAACCCTGGAAACCAGGCCTGCGGCCCTTGGCAAGCTGCCGCACCGACCCGGAATGGGGTTGTCAGATCGGGGATGGATCAGGCGTAATACGCGCCACCATTGATGTTCAGCGTGGCACCGGTCATGTAAGCCGAGATGTCAGAGGCCAGATATGAGCACAGACCACCGATTTCTTCTGGCTTGCAAAGGCGCTTCATCGGAATCGCATCAACGATACCCTTGAGGACATCTTCGCGGATCGCCATCACCATCTTGGTGCCGACATAGCCGGGGGCAATCGCGTTGACGGTAACACCCTTGTTGGCCAATTCCTGTCCGAGCGACTTGGTAAAGCCAATCACACCCGCCTTGGCGGCAGCGTAGTTGGACTGACCTGCCTGGCCCTTGACACCGTTCATGGACGACATGTTGATGATGCGACCCCAGCCGCGCTCGGCCATTTTTGTGGAGACTTGCTTGGTCATGTTGAACAGGCTGGTCAGATTGGTGCTCATCACCGCATCCCACTGGTCTTTTTCCATCTTGCCAAACATGCGGTCGCGCGTGATGCCGGCGTTGTTCACCAGAATATCGATCGGGCCACCGGCCTTTTCTTCGGCTTCGGCCACCATCGCCTTGCAGTCTTCGATCTTGGAAATATCACCAGCAACACAGATGAAATCCTTGAAACCGGCGGCCTCCATTTCTGCCACCCAAACGTCTTTTTTGTCCAATTCCGGGTGATAGGCAGCCACCACCTTGTGGCCGTCATTGGCGAATGCCTGGCAGATTGCCGTGCCAAGCCCACCCATTGCACCAGTAACCAGAGCGATACGATTTGCCATTTTGCTGAGTCTCCAAAAAAAAATAGTGAGTTCAAATGAAAAAAGCGGTGACGATCTGTTGGTGCCGCCAGGCACGCGACAGCATCGCCAAGAACGCCTCGGTACTTACGCAGCCCTAGCATCCGCGACCCATCAAGGATAACGGATAGGAAATTCAACCGCGTAGGTGCGAGTATGGCATGGCTTGTGCGCAATGTGGAGCCATGTCGTCATATTTGGATGGCGGAGTTGAGCGCTTATATTGGTAATCAGGTCTTCGTGAACACGGGCCCTTTTGGCTGAGAACGCGACGCGCCCGATTGAGGAATCCAGGGTGAACGGACAGATCGGCCAGAGGCGCCGATGGCTGTTGACATCGGCCAGCATGGCCTGTCATGCGCCTGCTGGCGCGGCGATGGCCGGGGCACAGCGCGGAAAAGTGATCACAAAGCGGGCACCACCGCCCGGCCGTTGTTGCAACTCGATGTGTCCACCCAGCATGCCGGTAACGATGTTGTGCACGATGAAAACGGGTCAAACACGCGGCGCACCAGTTCATCAGGGATGCCGCAACCATCGTCGCCCAGGGTCAGCCTGATCTGGTCTGCCTCGGCCTGGGCGCTGATGCTGATCAGGCCCTGGGTTCGATCACCAAACGCGTGTACCAGGCTGTTCTGAACCAGGTTGGAGACCACCTGGCCCAGCGGCCCCGGGTAGCCGTCAATGACCAGAGGCGGAATCTGCACCTCGACCTGGGCCGGGCTGCGTTTGATCATGGGTTGCAGGGTCAGCAAAATCTCATGCACAAATTCGGCCAGCTCGAACTCGCGCCGCTGCACACTGGTCTGATCGACCGCCACACGTTTGAAGCTCGAAATCAATTCAGCCGCCCGCTCCAGGTTCCGGGTGGCAATCATGCCGGCGGTCTCAACCTGGCCCATGAAGGCCTCCAGATCGGAGCGGCGCAGCCCTTGCCCCACCTGGCCCCGAAAAGTCTTGGCGCGCTGCTCCAGCGTGGAAATCGCCATCAGTCCATTGCCAATGGGCGTATTAAGCTCATGCGCAATGCCCGCCACCAGCGCCCCCAGCGATGCCAGTTTCTCGGACTGCACCAGATGGTCCTGCATCAGGCGCAAGTCAGTAAATGCCTTTTGCAAGTCCAGATTGGCCTGGGTCAGACTCTGGGTGCGTTTGCGGATGCGCTCTTCGAGTTCGGCATTGAACTCGCGCAGGTCGTTTTCCATCTGCCGCTTTTCGGTGATGTCATTCAGCGAATAAATCACCAGTTCACGCCTGGCAACGCAGACCCGACCGAGCGAGCCCTCGGCCAGAAACGGCTCGCCGCTGGCGCGACGGGCCCTGGTCTCAACCCGTGTGACAATTTGCTGGCTCTCAACCTGCGCCAGCAGCTCCGCGCCAACCAGGGAGTCCACCAGAAAGTCCGAATTGGACAGGTGTGAGGCCAGCGCCTGCTCGTGCGTGTAGCCGATCAATTGCTCCCAGGCCTGGTTGACATCGGTGTGGACATAAGTATTGCCGCGCTTCTCCAGCACCCCAACCGCCACCGGACTGGCATTGAAGAAGACGTTGAATTTTTGCTCATTGGCTCGAATCTCCTGCTCCTTTTGCTTCATTTCGGTGATGTCGATGTCCATGCAGACAAACTGAAGCCCCTGGTTGATGTCAGGAATGGAAAACGTGGTGGACAGAATATGGCGTTCTTCAC
>JAIFMA010000039.1 GCA_020048795.1 Rhodoferax sp. | reverse complement strand
GCACCCAGCGCGGCCGACATGGCAAAACTCAAAAACAGCACCCAGTTGGTATTGATGCCCACCAGCTCAGCCGCTACCCGGTTGAAGGAGGTGGCCAGCATCGCCTTGCCGTGCAAGGTGCGGTTAAAAAAGTACCACAGCGCCAGCACCACGAGGGCTGTGACCCCCAGCACCCACAGGCTTTGCGGCATCAGCGTGGCACCCAGAAAGTGCAGCGGTGTGTCGCCTGAAAACGCCGGCAGGCTGAAAGTGTTTTTGCCCAGCCAGACCTGCACCAGGCCGCGAATCACCAGCGAAGCGCCAATGGTGATGATGATCAACGTGACCGACTCGGCCCCCTTGACCGGCTCAATCGCCAGCTTTTCCACCAGCACACCCACCATCGCCGGCAGCACAATCGCCAGCACCAGCGCCACTGGCAGCGGCAGACCGGCCTGGCTGAAATACACCGCCAGCATGCCGCCCAGCATGATGAACTCACCCTGGGCAAAGTTGATGACGTTGCTGGCGTTGTAGATCAGCGTAAAGCCCAGCGCCGCCAGCGCGTAGGTGGCACCCACGGTGATGCCAGAAAAAAGAAACTGCAGAAACTCGGCCAGCATCAGACGCTCCGGGCCGCAGACTCCATCAAGCCCGTGTGGGTTGACCACTGCACCATGACATATCTCCTGTTGTTTGAGCCCTTGAAAGGGTCTCTTTGTTGGACGGACGAATTCTGAAATATGGAATCAATTCTGTCAATCGATATTCATAGGTGTTTTCCCGAATCAAAAAAGCGTCAGTTATTGAATTATTGCTATGGTTTGAAGAGCACAAAGATCAAGCTGATAAAGGGCTGTACTTAAACCCTTTGCCCACCAGCATATCCCAGGCGCATCGACAAAGCCTGCGCCGAACCTTTGAGAGCGTTGATCACCGGGCCGTCCAGTGACAGGTCAATCATGTCCTTGACGCCGATCGCCAGGATGGACAGGGTGATGTCGTTTTTGAAATTGAACACCGGAGCCGCCGCCGCCGCTACGCCGGGCACCAGGTGGTAGTCCACCACCGTCGAGACGCCATCCTGGCGCACCTGGCTCAGCATGGCATCCACCCCGCTGGCAGTTTTCAGCGTCTCGGGCAGCGACAGGGTCGCCTGCTCGCGGCTGATGCGCAACTGAGTGGTGGCCCGGGGTAACCAGGCCGCATAGACCCGCCCACTGGCCGATGTCAGCAAGTGCAGGGCCGTGCCGGTAACCACATTGACCGTGATCGGACGGTACGGGCGCACCGAGCGGATGATGACCGGGCCGTTGTCACTCCAGATCGCCAGCGCCGTGGTCTGGTTGATCTCATCGCGCAGGTCGGCGATGGCCGCCAGGCCCAGTTTGACGCGGTCGAGGCGGTCCACTGCCACCAGGCCCAGGCTCAGCGCAAACGGGCCCAGGTCGTAACGTGAGGTGGCGGGGTCCTGCTCCACCAGCCCGGAGCGCACCAGGCTGACAATGTAGCGGTGCACTTTGGAGGCCGGCATGTCAGCGGCGGCGGCAATGTCCTTGAGCATCATGGCCCGGTGACCGCTGCTGATGGCGCGCAGGATGGCCATGCCAATCTCCAGTGACTGAACACCGTTTTTGCCCTCGCCATCGCGGGCAGCGGGCTGATCCAGCTTGGTCGGCATGGCGCGGCGTTTCAGGCGCGCATCAGCGCTTCGATCTCGGCCACGCGCACCGGCACATCGCGGGTGATCAGTTCGCAGCCGGTGTCAGTCACGATGGCATCGTCTTCAATGCGGATACCGATGTTGTGAAACTGCTCGGGCACACCCGCTGCCGGGCGCACATAAATGCCGGGCTCAATCGTCAGCGCCATGCCGGCTCGCAGAATGCGCGCTGGCCGGTCTTTGATCAAGTCACCGGTCAGGGCGTCTTTGCGGGTGCTGATCTGGCCAATTTCGCTGGGTTCGGTGTAGGCCCCGCAGTCGTGTACATCCATGCCAATCCAATGGCCGGTGCGGTGCATGTAGAACTGAAAATAGGCGCGGGTCTCGATCACATCCTCAACACCGCCGACCTTGTTTTTGTCCAGCAGCCCGACATCGAGCATGCCCTGCGCCAGCACTTTCACGGTGGCATCGTGGGGATCGGTGAAACGCGCGCCGGCTTGGGTAGCGGCGATGGCAGCGTCTTGTGACGCCAGCACCAGTTCATAAAGTGTGCGCTGGGGGCCGGTAAACACGCCGTTGGCCGGGAAAGTACGGGTGATGTCGCTGGCATAACCATCGAGCTCGCAGCCGGCATCAATCAGCACCAGCTCGCCACTGGGTACCCGTCCGGCATCGGCGCGGTAATGCAGCACACAGGCGTTGCCACCGGCGGCCACGATCGAGCCATAGGCCGGGTACTGCGAGCCGTGCAGGCGAAACTCGTGCAGCAATTCGGCATCCAGGTGGTATTCACGCACTTCCTGGCCAGTGCGGATCATGCCGGCACAGCGCTGCATGGCGCGCACATGGGCGCCGGCGCTGATCCTGGCGGCGCGGCGCATCACGTCTTGCTCATGGGCGTCCTTGAACAATCGCATCTCGTCGAGCACGCTGCACAGGTCACGCTGTTGCTCAGGTGCCAGCGTGCCGTAGCGTACCCGGGCGCGCAGGCTACCCAACCAGCCGTCGATGCGGGTTTCCAGACCCTTGTGGGTGGCAAAGGGGTACCAGACGGCCTCCCGACCGTCTAGCAGGGCCGGCAGCCGGGTATCGAGCTCGGCGCTCGAAAACGCCTCGGTGACGCCGATGGCCTGGGGTGCCGCCTCAGGGCCAAGGCGCAGCCCGTCCCAGATCTCGCGTTCGCGGTCCTTGGCCTGGCAAAACAATGTGCAGCGGCCATCGCCGGTGATCACCAGCCAGGCTTTGGGTTCACTAAAACCGCTCAGGTAGTAAAAGTAGCTGTCGTGGCGGAACGCAAAATCGCTGTCGCGGTTGCGCTGATGCTCGGGCGCGGTGGGAATGATGGCGATGCCGGCTGGGCCGATGCGTTGAGCCAGCGTGGCGCGGCGCTGGGCGTAGAGCTTGGTGTTTGCAGTGGTCATTGGGGCTTCCAGGGGGGGTCCATAGTGGGGCCGCATGGTGCGGACAAGGACGCTATTGTGATGTCATTGCCTTTCTGAATCATGCGTGTCGTTGTTGCGTCGCATGGCCTGCGGACTCCTGGACACCAATGATCAGGCAATGAAATCAGTGGGTGCGGTTGAGCTGTGCCAGCCGTTCGGGTGTGCCGACATCGGTCCAGGCTGCGCAGTAGAGCTCGGCAGTCACCTGGCCCTGATCCATCGCAGCGCGCAGCAGCGGCGCCAGTGCTGCCCGTTCGCCATATGGGTTACCTGGCGCAATGGCACACCAGGGCGGCTCAAAAAGGGCACGCCGGTACAGGCCAATGGTGGAATAGGTGAAACGTGGCCGGGGGTCATCCGCTGGCAGGTTCAGCGCCAACCCCGACTCAGCCTCAAGTGCGAAATCGCCCCGCGGGTTGTGCTCGGGGTTGGGCACCAGCCACACATGGGCCAGCTTGCCACTGGCTGCAAAGTGCTCTAGCGCCGCCTGGGTAAAAGCGAAGTCTGGCGCAAACACGTCACCGGCCAGCACCCAGAACACGTCATCACAGACCGACCCTGACGCCGGGCACAGCAAGGGCAGGGCCCGGCAGATGCCACCTGCGGTCTCCAGTGCCGCGCCAAAGTCACGTCCTTCGTGGGAATATCGGATCTGCAATTGCTCTGTATTTAATAGCTGCTTGTGCTTATCTGATAAGGGCTGGACCGGGAAAATACTCCCAAAATGCTGTTCGATCTTCGGCCCCAGCCACGCCGTGTTGAGGACGACGCGATGGAACCCACCGCGTAGCAGCGCTTCCAGATGCCACTGCAGCAGTGGTTTGCCGTGAACGGGTAACAGCGGTTTGGGGCAGGTATCGGTGAGCGGGCGCATGCGCTCGCCACGACCAGCTGCCAGCAACATGGCTGCCGGACCTTGAAGTCTTGATGAGGTGGATGGCCAATTCGCGGTGAACATGGAAGTGCTGTCAAATTTTGCGGGGCTGCAATCGGGCAAGCATAGCCCACCCAGGCTCAGGTCCGTAACCGGGCGGGCCGGCGCGGGTGACGGTGTGCGTGTGGGTCGCATTCATCGCCGAGCCCGGGGTCACTGGCTACAAGATTTTGTTGGAATGCCGCCAGACACCCATGGCCTGTGCTTGCGCCACCAATTGATCCTTGAAATCAGGATGAGCGATATTGATCAGCGCTTCAGCCCGTTGCCAGGTCGACTTGGCCTTCATCTGCGCATAACCGAACTCGGTCACGACATAGTGCACCAGCGAGCGGGGGCAGGTCACGATGGTGCCGGGCGACAGCGTTGGCACGATGCGTGAGCCGATGGCTCCATCCTTCTTCCTGAAGGTCGAGTTGATGCAGATGAGACCCTTGCCCCCCTCAGACTTGTAGGCCCCCAGAATGAAGTCGAGCTGCCCTCCGGTCCCCGAGATTTGGCGAAACCCCGCCGACTCGCTGGCAACTTGCGTAAACAGGTCGATTTCGATGGCGTTATTGATGGCGACGACCTTGGGGTTGCGGCCAATGACGCAGGGATCGTTGGTGTACGACGCCGGGAAGATCGCTGCCGCCGGGTTGTTGTCAAGGAAGTCGTAAAGCTTCTGTGAGCCCATCGCGAAGGTGTAGACCATCTTGCCGCAGTCAATAGACTTGCGCTTGCCGGTAATGCGCCCGGCGAGGTACATGTCAACATAGGAGTCTGCCAGCATCTCGGTGTGTACGCCGAGGTCTTTCAGGCCGCTTTGCGCGATCATCGCCCCGACGATGTTGGGCAGTGCCCCAATGCCGAGCTGGATGGTCGAGCCGTCCTCCAGAAGCTCCATGACGTGTCTGGCGATCATCCGGTCAGTTTCACTTAAGTGGGTCTCAGGCAGTTGCAGCAAGGGGGTGTTGGGCCCCTGGACCACTAGGTCAACCCGTGAGATGTGAATGGATTCGTCCTGGCCTCCCAGACACCGCGGTGCCTGGGTGTTCACCTCGACGACGACCTTCCTGGCCTTGCGGCAATAGGCCGGGGTCATGGAGCAACTGGTCGAGAAGTTGAAAAAACCATTCGCATCCATGGGGGTGACCTGCACCACGGCGACATCAGGTGCCTCGTACCAGCTAATGTTTTGCGGACCCTGGTGGTAACACAGCGGGATGTAACTGGCCAGGCCGCGCTCACCGTACTTGCGGCCCAGTCCAGAAAAATGCCAGTCGTTCCAGGTAAATGACTGCCTGCCCGGATCGGCTTCGACACACTTCAGGGGTTTGGCGCGGGTCGTGGTGATCAGGATCACGTCCTTGAGATCGTTCTTTCTCAAGGCAAGGGCCGCGTCAACCGCTTCGACATTTTGGGCAAACTCGCCCATGAAGACGGTGTCGCCCGACCTGATCAGAGCGGCAGCCTGGTCGGCCGAGCCAAGTTTTTGGCGGTACTGGTCCTGGTCACGATGTGTCATGCTTCAGCCTCCTGGGTTGCAAGTTGGGAAAGTCTCCCCGGATAGGCAATACAGCATTGCCAACGACGTGGCAGCGGCGCAACGCGCCGAGCCGATCACTCCGCAGGGTGCAGGCTCGGCCTTGACTGGCTTGGGGGTGCGGAAATCACAAATATCCCATTTCTGCGGCACTGACGGGTGCATGGCGTGGTTGCAATCCGCTCGTTTAGCTGGCTAAACTTCGCGTGTTGCGCCTGGCACTGGATCCCGTCCGCACTCGCCATCAACGGAACATTTGCAATTCCTGCATCCCTTAAAAGTTGTACTGTGATCGGAACAGGCGGGTTGGCTCAATTTTATGACAGCAAGCCGCCATCAGCAAATTGTTGACCCATGTCAGAAGTTAAACATCGATATGCCAATCCGGCCCCATCAGCCCAGCTCCCGCACCACTTCCATGGCCTGCTCGACGCGCTCAACGCAGTGAATGGTCAGACCTTCAAATTCCCGGGCCTGGGGGTTTTTGGGTGCATTGGCTTTGGGCACCACGGCCACGCTGAAACCCAGTTTGGCGGCCTCCCTGAGCCGTTCCTGACCGCGTGGGGCCGGGCGCACTTCTCCGGCCAGGCCGACTTCGCCAAAGGCGAAAAAACCTTTGGGCAGCGGCTTGCCGCGCAAACTGGAGGTAATGGCCAGCAGCACAGCCAGGTCGGCGGCAGGCTCGCTGATGCGCACCCCCCCCACTGCGTTGACAAACACGTCCTGGTCCATGCAGGCCACACCCGCATGGCGATGCAGCACGGCCAGCAACATGGCCAGGCGGTCGCGGTCGAGGCCGACACTCAGGCGTCTGGGACTAGGGCCACCGCTGTCAACCAGCGCCTGGATCTCCACCAGCATCGGCCGCGTGCCTTCCAGCGTCACCATCACACAGCTGCCGGGCACGGGCTCGGCGTGCTGACTCAAGAAGATGGCGCTGGGGTTGCTGACCCCCTTCAGCCCCTTTTCGGTCATGGCAAAGACGCCGATTTCGTTGACCGCGCCAAAACGGTTCTTGATGGCGCGCACCAGCCGAAAACTGCTGTGGGTGTCGCCTTCAAAATACAGCACGGTATCGACCATGTGCTCCAGCACCCGGGGACCCGCCAGTGCCCCCTCTTTGGTGACGTGGCCAACCAGCACCATGCAAACACCACTGGCCTTGGCGGCACGCGTCAGATGGGCCGCGCATTCACGCACCTGCGCCACTGACCCAGGTGCCGAGCTGAGCTGTTCGGAATACACGGTTTGAATCGAGTCGATGACGGCGATGTCGGGCTGGGTGGTTTCCAGTGTGGTCAGGATCTTTTCCAGCTGGATTTCGGCCAGCACCCGCACCTGTGAGCCATTCAGGCCGAGTCGTCGTGCGCGCAGGGCAACTTGGGCACCGCTTTCTTCGCCAGTCACATACAGGGTGTGCTGACCGCTGCGCTGCAGCGAGTCAAGTGCCTGCAACAACAGGGTCGATTTGCCAATGCCGGGGTCGCCCCCGATCAACACCACGCCACCTTCCACCATGCCGCCGCCCAGCACCCGGTCGAGCTCGTCATGGCCGGTGGGGGTACGGGCCATGTCTACCGCGTCGATATCACCCAATATGGCAATCTCGGCGGTTTTGCTCAATGAGGTGAAGCGGTTTTTGCTGGGGATGCTACTCTCGGGCACTGATTCAATCAGCGTATTCCAGGCATTGCAGTGCGGGCACTTGCCTAGCCACTTGGGGCTGGTGCCGCCGCAGTCGGAGCAAACGTAAACAGTTTTTTCTTTGGCCATGACGGGATGGTACTGTATAAATGAACAGATCATGGCGTTCGCTGCCCAGTAATGCCTGCGCACGATATGCCAGGGCGTGTTCAGCGTGTCTTTTGCTGCACAAGTGATTTGCAACGCTGTAGTGCGCCCAAAGCTGGCGAGCCAGCCCCCCGCAATGCCCTAGTCATGGCCGAGAACTGTGTTGCCACCGCCGCCGAGGCAACCAGGAAGACTTGATCATCCGGGCACCCGGCTGCAACAATGCGGCGGCACCCGATGTAAGGCATGGGGGCAAGCAAATAGTGAACCCGGGTATGCCGCATCGTTCCTACAATGCCAGCTACTCTTTCACACCTTACCGCTGATATGAAAATTCCATTTCTGACACCAAAGAACCATGACCTCTCCCGGTTGATTGCTGCCATAGCCAGCAACGGCAGCGACGATATCGACACGATGGCGCATTTCATGGAGCAAGAAATGTGGGACGTACTGGCTCCCTATCTGGAACCTGAATCACTGGATCGTGGCTATCTGCTGACCACCCAGGGCGCCTATGACCGCACTTTGTATTTCATCGAGTCGGGCACAGTAAGGGTTCACTATATCGATGTACAACGGCAAATTCACATTGCTAATTTGGGGCCTGGATCGGTGGTCGGCGAAGCCTCTTTCTTTTCGCATTTAGAACGCAGTGCCACGGTTCAGGCCGCCACGCCCTGCCAGGTCTGGAGCCTGACACCGGAGCGTTTTGCGCGTTTGTCCAAAGAAAAGCCAACCGTGGCACTGACACTGGCCATGGCACTCGGGGCCACCGTGTCGGTGCGCCTACTCGGTCTAAGCAAACGGTTGAGTCACAGTCCGGGCCAAATCTGAGGCCGTAGCCTGCGTCGGCCCTGAGCCGTTCAAGCTTGCAAGACCAAGGTGTTCATTTGCAGATGAGGTAAAAAGTTCTGAACATCCGGCCATTGCGCAATGGTGCCGTCCTGACTGCCAGGCAATGAGGCAAATGAAAGGCCGTGCTACGATGAATCATCTGTTGTTATTGAATCTGTCGCAAATCAATTCCATGTAGTAAATTCATGCCAATCTATACCAATGTGAAGTTTGGAACCTGGGGTCTCGGCAATATCGTGCTCAACGGCGACACCGTCCTACTCGACTTTAACGAGTGTCCTCATCAAAACGTCGCAACCGCTCTGGGACACCTTGTGCGAGCGCCACGACCCGCCGGTGCCAAAGCGCAGTTGGCGGGCGGCATTCAACGACAGTGCTATGTCGATCGGTACCCATGTGTATAAGTGCCATGCCGTCACGGTCTGGGATGCCGTCGAACGTGTGACCGGCACCGACTGGAAGATCATCGCACCGGTCTGAAGAACAGGAAATTTACCCGCATCAGACCCGGCATCGCAGGTTGATGAACGCAACACTCGACCTTGCCCGCAGCACGACTTTGTTGAACATCGAAGTGTTTTTTATAGCTTGCAGTGATTATTTAATCTTTTTTTATCGATCGAACGGAGCAAAAAATGCCAATCCCTGATCCAGTCACATTCAAGACAAACACGTCCCCTCTGGTAAAAAAAATTATCTGCTTCACAGTCGGATCGGGATATGGCAGCAACATGGCAAAAGTGTTACTTGCTCTTGAATCATATTGGACGCAAAAGAATGGCCCGCCATTGGTTGCTCAGCGATTACTTTACAACTTGTGGAAGGAGTGTGGCAGGTGGCTCACCCTCAAGGCGGGCAAGGTTTCAGATGGCGAATTGTTCGCGCGACGCAAAGGGCACATCCAGAACCTGCAGACTGCCGCACTGGAAGAGCTTGCCATATTGACTCCAAATCTGCGAACTGTGCTTGAAAATTATCAACTCAAGAAAAGCGGCGGGCTACATCTGCATCATGGCCTGAAGAGTCTGGCCCCCGGATACGCAATGGAACGTCAACAGTACCTGTCGCACGGGAAAGCATCGGGAATGACGGTTTCAATGAGCAATGTTCATGAGCAGATGGAGCGGGATAATCCACACAAGGCTTACCTCGCATTGCAGAAAAAGGGGTTCAACAAACTGCAGTCTTCCGATATGGACAAACTCTTGAAAATAGCCATAGGCGAGAAAGATGTTATGCACGGCAGGCAGGTAACATTTCTGAACAAGATTGAGCGCCTGAAATATATGGTCGTTATTGAAAATTACTTGTGCAAGGACATCGACGACCATCTCATTTCCATGACAATAAAAAATTTCAATGGCTATCGTCTTGCCCCATATGCCATTGATAAATATGGCAATCTATTTGTTGTGACCGACTCTCTTGACAAGAAGCGAAAGGTAGTCCAGGCGGTAAGCCAGGGCAAAAATGCTGTGAACTACCAAGTGATTGAGGTGGCACAGTTTAACCACTCCACCATTCTTGCAGGCGCAGATGTTGTGTGTGCTGGCTGTTTACATATTGGTTGGGACGCACGTGCAGGTGTCCTCACCCCCGGGGTTTTGTCTGCGATTGACAACTCGAGTGGACACTACAAGCCCAGTCTCGATGACCTGAAGCGGTGCGTCAGCATACTTTTGGATGAGGGCATCGATATCAGCCGGGTTCGCGTAATGGACGCTAGCACTGGGCAACCCAAATGCTGGTGGGGCGATGATTTATTGATGCGAAATCTTGGTGCATGGCCCGATCCTCGCATATCAAATCGTGGACTGGCTGCGCCGCCAATCGACCTCACTTTTTGACGCAATTTAATTGCGTCGGCATGACCATTCACCTTTGCTCTCAGCAAAGCCTTGGAGAGCAAGTTTTACACCCAAATAAATCCATAATTCATAGCTACCTGCGCTTATTGCATAAGGGCTGGAGGCATAAAACACTTAAAAGCATGGCATCTCTGTCGCGTCTGCATGCACGGCAGCCGGTAGTGACGGCGGCATGGAATGATGAAGACTGGAGATTTTTGAATCATCGTTCATAGTGGAAACCCTTGGTACAAATTTGTTCTGGTAATCAGTTAAGAATCACTTACAATTTTTTTTCCAGTCAAGGAACTTCGCTTCGGCGATGTGCCGATTGTCCTTAAGCTCTTGGTGGCCAGGGTCGCCTGGAAAATGCGTTGCTTTTGCTTTGTCAATCCTTTTTATGTGAGGAAGCTTATGTCGGAAAGTCTGCAAAAATGGGTAGGGCGCAATCGCCCGCCCCGTGTCCAAATCACCTATGACGTCGAAATCGGCGACGCGGTTGAAAAAAAGGAGTTACCTTTACTGGTCGGTTTGCTGGCCGACCTTTCGGGCCAGCCAGCGCAGCCACAGGCCAAACTCAAGGATCGTCGTTTTGTCGAAATTGATCGCGACAATTTTGACGATGTCATGGTCAAAATTGCACCCCGACTTGACCTTTCGGTCCCTGACACACTCAAGGGTGAAGGCAACCTAAAGATCGAGTTGAATTTCAACAGCTTCGCCGATTTTCATCCTGAAGCCATCGTCAAACAGGTGCCCAGGCTGGCCAAGCTGCTTGAAGCGCGTGCGCAACTTCGCGACCTGCTGGCCAAGCTTGATGGCAACGATGAGCTTGACGACCTGCTTGAAAATGTTGTCAAGAACACCGAAGACCTCAAGACTGTCCAAAGCCAGGCGCAATCGGCACCGGTCGAAGCGGCACCTGAAACTTCACCCGCCGTTGCGGAAGAAGCTCCGACAGCGTAATCAACCCTTTGGAGCGCCCCGGCGCGCCTCATTTTTTGAATGGTGAAAAGAATGGCAACTAGTTCCCAAGCCGCCCAATCCGGCGGCACAGCAGGCACCACAACCAGTGAGTTGGGCCTGCTTGACAAAATCGTCCTTGAAGGCCACATGGTCAGCGAGCCTTCGCAAAGCACCTACGCGAGAAAGCTGATCGGCCAGCTGGCATCACAGATTCTCGACGAAGGCATGAAGACCAGCCCCGACAAAGGTGTTGTGACGCTAATCAACGAGCGGGTTGCCGAAATCGACACGATTTTGACCAACCAGCTCAATGCGATCTTGCACTCTGAGCAATTCCAGGCGCTTGAAGGTTCTTGGCGCGGCCTGCATGACTTTGTATTTGGCACCGAGACTGGTCCGCAGCTAAAACTGCGCCTGCTCAACGTGAGCAAAAAAGACCTGCTCAAAGACTTGGAGACCGCCGTCGATCACGATACCAGCGTGCTGTTCAAGAAGGTTTACGAGGAAGAATACGGCACCTTTGGCGGCTACCCCTATTCGCTGCTGATTGGCGACTACTCGTTTGGTCGTCATCCGCAAGACATCGCTTTGCTCGAGCGTATCTCGCGGGTTGCTGCTGCCGCCCATGCGCCCTTTATCGCTGCCGCCACACCAGCGTTGTTTGACTTCAAGTCATTTACCGAATTGGGCGTTCCGCGTGACCTTTCAAAGATTTTTGAAAGTGCTGAATTGACCGCCTGGCGCAGTTTCCGCGAATCGGAGGATTCGCGCTATGTGTCGCTGGTGCTGCCACGCTATGCCGCGCGTCTGCCCTACGGTGCCAAAACCATTCCGGTGGAGGGCTTTGGTTACGAAGAAGATGTGGACGGCTCTGACCATTCCAAATACCTCTGGGCCAACTCTGCCTATCAAATGGGCCTGCGCATCACCGACGCTTTTGCCAAGTACAACTGGACTACGGCGATTCGTGGCGTGGAAGGCGGTGGCAAGGTCGAGGGCATGGTGGCCCATACCTACAAGACCGCAGAGGGCGACATCACGATGAAGATCCCCACCGAGGTCACCATCACCGACCGGCGCGAGAAGGAACTCAACGACTTGGGCTTTATTGCCTTGGTCAATTCCAAGGGGTCGAATTCAGCCACCTTCTTTGGTGGCCAAACCGTCAACAAGCCCAAGGTTTATGACAAGGACAATGCCAATGCCAATGCGCAGATTTCGGCTCGCCTGCCGTATCTTCTGGCTGCGTCCCGCTTTGCACATTACCTCAAGGTCATTGTGCGTGACAAGATTGGCAGTTTCCAGACCAAGGATGAGTTGCAGCAGTATCTTAATCGCTGGTTGGCGGGGTATGTGTTGCTCAGCGTCGATGCTCCGCAGGAACTCAAGGCCAGAAGTCCCTTGAGCGCTGGTCGGGTTGATGTCACCGAAGTCGCTGGCAAGCCTGGGGCATTCCGGGCCATTGCGTTCCTCAAACCGCACTTTCAACTTGAAGAAGTGACTGCTTCGGTGCGCCTGGTGGCCGATCTGCCGGCTCCTGCAGCCTGATGCGCAGTGTTAAGCTTTTTTAATTTAATTGAATAGATCAAAGGAAATCACATCATGACCATCATCGTAGATTTTGGAGATTCCATCAAAGGCGCGTGCCAGTTGGAAGGCTACAAAGACAAGCTCCAGGTCGATTCATTCCAGTGGGGTGCCGGCATCGGGATATCTGCGGCTGGTGCAGCCAACACCACCCGGACGGTATCGACACCGTCGATATCTGAAGTTACCTTATCGCGTAGTTCAGACAAGGCGACGCCACAGCTTTTGAAGATGCTTACAAAACCGGTTGCATCACCCATTGGCAAAGTCATTATTTCATTCACACGTAACGACGCAGTGGCCCAAAATGCCAAATATATGGAATTTACGCTCGAGGATGTTTTTATTTCAGGCCTGAGCGTATCGTCTGGAGGTGACACACCTTCTGAATCCCTGTCCTTGAATTTTTCCAAGATCACCGTCGATTATTTCGTGCAAGGCCTTGAGGGTACTGCGGATGGCAAGGAATCGTTCATTTACGATGCTGCCAAGAACGTGACGACGTAACCGGTTGGCATGTCAATGACTGCGTTTTGTGTGAAACGCTGGAGCGCGGCGCATGTCTGAGCTGATCAGGGGCTTGGCGGTGCCGCTGTTTGACCGACTTTCGCAAGATGATGCAGTCAGCGGTGCGCGTTATCTGGAAACCGAGCAGGCGATCAGGGACTCTATTGCACGAGAACTTCATCGCTTGTTCAATACCCGCTCTTCGCTGCATTGGCAAAATTATGCAGATGGAGATGGCTCGGTGCTGGAATACGGCATTCCGGATTTTTCCAGTGTCAGCATTCAAGATGGCACCGAAATGGGCGTATTGGGTCAGGCATTGACGCTGGCCGTGGAGCGTTTCGAACCCCGCCTGGGTAAGGTTTCGGTCAAGTTTGATGCCAGCGCATCAACATTTAAGTCGGTCAGCGTCAATATTGCCTCGGAGGCCCTCGTAGGCACTGTGTTAAGGCGCATGGATTTTGAAATTGCTCTTGACTCATCCGCCGACAGGTCGGTGAAAACTACCTGATCATTCGCTCCATGCAACACAGCGATCTACTGCAGTATTACCAGCGTGAACTGATTTATCTGCGCGGTCAAGGTGTCGATTTTGCACGTCGCTACCCCAAGGTCGCTTCAAGGCTGACACTGCATGGCTCAGAGTCGCTGGACCCGCATACCGAACGGCTGATTGAATCGGTTGCTTTTTTATCGGCACGCGTGCATCGGGCGCTGGATCAGGAATTTCCGGATGTCGCCTATTCGCTGCTCGACAACCTGTGCCCGTCGCTTGTGCAACCGATACCGTCAATGTCAGTTTCCCAGTTCAAGCTGGACCCGGCACAAGGCAAGGTGACTGCCGGTTTCCGGGTTCCCCGCCATACCATGCTGTATGCCACAACCGTGCAGGGACAACAGTGCCGCTTTCGTACTGCCTGGGACACCGTGTTGTGGCCGGTGCAAGTGACTGGGGCAAGCATTGACTCGGAGTCGGTGTTGCGGCTCACCCTGGAATGCGACCCTGATGTTGACTTCTCTGAACTGGAAATCGACCGCTTGCGCATTCATCTGCAGGGTGACTGGATGACCACCATGCCGCTGTACGACGCGCTGGTGGCGAGCGTGTCGTCGCTTGGTGTGCATCCGGCAGGTGTTGGCAGCGTGCAACCACTCATGCGCGATGCGTGGCGCGAAGTCGGCTACGAAGAAGGCCAGGAGATTCTTCCGCTGCCGTCCAACGCGCAGCCGGCTTACGGACTTTTGCAGGAATATTTTGCATTTCCGCGCAAGTTTCATTTTTTTGATCTGCACCAATTGCGCGGCAAACTCGGCAAAGGGCGGCACTGTGATCTGGTTTTTCAGCTCAATCGACCGGCGCGTGCGCTGCGCCATGTGACTGCTGACAACTTTCGGCTTGGTTGTACCCCCATCGTCAATCTGTTTGCGCGTGTCAGCGAACCGATTCAGATCGACCATCAGCATTACGAGTACCTGTTGGTTCCCGACCGGCAACGCGAGATATTCACCGAAGCACATTCGATCGTGTCGGTCGTCGCTTCAGATCCTGATGCCGACAAATCCATTGACGTGCCTAACTTTGCTGCATTGTGGCATCTTCGCAACAGCACCAATACCGTGTTTTGGTCATCCAGGCGGGAGCACAGCCTGCGCCCCAATATTACCGGAACTGATTTGTTCCTGTCATTTGTTGATGGCAACAAGGGCTTTAGCCAGCCCTCCCAGTCGGTCGTCTATGCACACCTGCTATGCACCAATCGGCGGCTTGCCGAGCAGGTGCCGGTTGGTTCACGCCTGGTGGCCGAGGGGCCAGCACAGCCGACCAGGGTGCGCTGCCTGTATGAGCCTACCGCCCAACGCGACCCGCCACTCGGCAGTGAAACACTGTGGCGGCTGGTGTCGCTATTGACACTGAACCATCAGTCGCTGGTGGATGGTTCAACCGGACGCGACCAGTTACGCGAGATGTTGATGTTGTTCGCCTCCGAGAGTCGGCGAGACCATGCCCAAATCCGTGGCATTACCGGGTTGTCGGCCCATGGCACGACGGCGCATGTGGGTACGCAGGCCTGGCGCGGCTTTTGTCGCGGCACACAGGTGACCCTGGAATTTGACGAAGAGTCGTTTGCCGGGGGGTCATCACTGCTGATGTCGGCGGTGCTGGCGCGATTTTTTGCCCTGTACACGTCAGTCAATTCATTCGTTCGACTGGCCGCGCGGCAAGGCGATGAAACGAGGAAACAATGGGAACCGATGACTGGCCGCCAAGTCGTCGTTTGATCGCCCGCCTGATGGCCCGGCCGCAGGGTTTTAACCTGTTTCAGGCCATCAGTCTGCTGGAGCGATCCGCCCTTGGCTGCGTGGCCGTGGGCCTTTCTCACGGGCCTGGAGAGCTTGAGGCGGTTCGACTGAGTGCCTTTGTATCCCTTGCTTTTCAGCCCAGTGATGTGCAGTCGGTGACGGAGCGCGCCGAGTCCGGTGAGCCTTTTCTGCTGTCCACCACCGTGTTATCGCTGGCAGGAGCGACTGGCCCATTGCCGCTTCCGTTTACTGAACTTCTGCTTGAGCGTCGTGCACGCAAGGACAGGGCAACGGCCGACTTTCTTGATATTTTTAACCATCGTTTTTTGTCTTTCCTTTATCGCAGCAAAAAAAAGCACAACACAGCGCTCAATGCAGATGCGCCGGCGCAGTCCATGTTGGCAACAACGCTTGATGCTGTCAGTGCGCTGGGACTTCGCGCTGGCAGGCAGGCTGTCGAGAAGCCCGCCGTGTGGCTGCGGCATGCGGGCCTGCTTGGTGGGGCACCGCGCTCGATGACAGGATTGTTGGTGCTGTTGCGCGACCGCATGAATCTTCAAGTTCACGGGTCGCAATTTGTCGGTGGCTGGCGCAGGCTCGAACCGGATGCGTTCACGCGTTTGGTGTCTGGCAGCGAGATCGGTGGCGCACGGCTTGCCAGAGCGGCTGTTCTAGGCAAACGGTTCTGGGATCAGGGAAGCGGAATCGCACTGGTTTTTTCTGAACTGAAGCTGAATCGCCTGCTCGGCCTTCTGCCCGGAGCGTCCGAACACAGACTTGCCTGTTACTTGATTCGGCGCTACTTGCCACTTGATATTGACATCAAAATCGAGTTGCAATTGGCACCGACCGAGCGAAAACCTTGCCTGTTGGGTGCCGCAAATCCGCTGCACCTGGGCTGGACTTCATGGCTGACAAGCGCGTCCTTTCGGGGCGAGTTGCCGACCGTGCAACTCAAGCTGGCCCAAGTTTCTGTCACTCCCCATTGAATTAAATTCGGCACCTATGGAAATAGACATTCGAACCCTGCTTGGCCGACTCAATCCAGAGTGCAAGAAAGCGATGGAGCGGGCGGCCGAACTCTGTGTGCAGCAAACCCACTACACCGTGGATATCGAGCATCTGTTGCTGCGACTGGTGGAAAGCGAAGCACCCGATATCTGGCTGATTTTTGCCCGGTTTTCAATCCGGCCCGATACCATTTTGACCCAGTTGCAACAGGCGCTCGACAAATTTAAGCGTGGCAACGGTCGAACGCCTGCTTTGTCACCCGACTTCGCGCCACTGTTCCAGGAAGCATGGTTAATGAGTTCGATGTTGCTGGGACAGCAGTACATCCGGTCCGGCACGCTCATTTTGGCTTTGCTGGAGGTAGATCTGTTGCGTGGCCGGCTGGTTGATTCGGTGCCCACGCTGCTCCAGATAGTCAGAGGAACCTTGCGTGACGAGATCGCGGCGCTGCTGCAGTCGTCGCCTGAAGGCTCAGCCGGTGCTGCCCTGTCGATTCCGCTTGCGACCCCTGTTGCCATCGAGGCCCGGTCCACAAACACACCAGGTACGGCAGCAATGCCCGATGCGGTTGATTCCAACATACAAATGCCGGTGATGGGCCGGAATAATTCGAGCACACCGTCACTGGACCAATTTACGGCTGATCTAACCCAGTTGGCGCGTGATGGCAAGATTGATCCGATTCGAGGCCGGGATGCCGAGATTCGGCAAATCATTGATGTGCTGCTGCGCCGACGTCAAAATAATCCTATTCTGACTGGCGAAGCTGGTGTCGGAAAGACCGCCGTGGTGGAAGGCTTTGCACAAAGGGTGGTGCAAGGCGACGTGCCGCCAGCACTGCGCCAGGTTTCGGTGCGTTCGCTTGATCTCGCCCTCCTGCAAGCCGGCGCAGGGGTCAAGGGCGAATTTGAAAACCGGCTGAAGTCGGTGATCGCCGAAGTCAAGTCCTCGCCGACTCCCATCATTCTTTTTATCGATGAAGCGCACCAACTGATTGGTGCTGGTGGTGCCGAAGGGCAGGGCGATGCTGCCAATTTGCTCAAACCGGCACTGGCACGTGGTGAACTGCGCACGATCGCCGCCACTACCTGGGCCGAATACAAGAAATATGTTGAACGCGATCCTGCACTGGCTCGGCGCTTTCAGGTCGTCAAAGTCGACGAACCGACCCAAGAGGCGGCCATTGACATGCTGCGCGGCATGGTTGAGACGCTTGAGAAACATCACGGCGTTGAAATTGTTGATGAAGCCGTGCGTGAAGCGGTCAAGCTGTCGCACCGT
Organism: Rhodoferax sp.; assembly: GCA_020048795.1. Lineage (GTDB taxonomy): Bacteria > Pseudomonadota > Gammaproteobacteria > Burkholderiales > Burkholderiaceae_C > Rhodoferax. The sequence goes on along the minus strand of JAIFMA010000039.1, from coordinate 18,195 downwards.
TACATCACCGGTCGCCAGCTTCCTGACAAGGCCATCAGTGTGCTAGATACCGCCTGCGCCCGAGTCGCCATAGGGCAAAACAGTTTGCCCGCCGAGCTTGAATCGGTCGCCCGTGACATCGCATCGAATGAAAACGAGATGCGGGTGTTAAGGCATGAAACGGCGACCGGGCATGATCATCAGCAAGAGATGGCTGCACTGAATGCCACACTTGCCACTTTGCGACAAAAACAAAAACGACTGACCGACAAAATGACGGAAGAAAAGCTTTCTGTCGCCGAAATTGTGGCATTGCGCAAGAGAATTAGCGTGAGTCTTCAACATGGTGCCGCCGCCCTTGACGAAGATCAAGATGCCGAATGGATGACGATCACACTGCGCAGGCTTGAAAAGGGACTGGAAGCGTTGCAGAGCGATGAGCCGATGATTCCGGTTTGTGTCGATGCCGGTGTTGTTGCCGAGGTTATCTCGGGTTGGACAGGTGTGCCAGTCGGGAAGATGCTGACCGACGAGTTGCATACGGTGCTCAATCTCAAGGAAAAGCTGGCTGAGCGTGTCGTTGGTCAGGATCAGGCACTCGATGCGATTGCCCGGCGTGTCCGCACCTTTCGGGCTGATCTCGACGACCCCGGCAAGCCCGTTGGCGTGTTTCTGCTGGTTGGTCCCAGCGGCGTGGGCAAGACTGAAACTGCTTTTGCATTAGCCGACTTGCTGTTTGGTGGTGAACGTAACGTGATCACCGTCAACATGTCGGAGTTTCAGGAAGCCCACACCGTGTCAAGCCTTAAAGGTGCGCCACCTGGTTATGTGGGCTACGGTCGTGGTGGGGTGCTCACCGAAGCCGTTCGACGTCGGCCCTACAGCGTGGTGCTGCTGGACGAAATGGAAAAGGCACACCCGGATGTGCTGGAAATGTTTTTTCAGGTCTTTGACAAAGGTACGATGGAAGATGGTGAAGGCGTTCTGATTGACTTTAAGAACACCCTGATTCTGCTGACATCCAACGCGGCACAGGATGTGATCACGCAGGCCTCCCAAGGAGGGAATCGCCCCGACCCGGAAGAACTCGTTGACAAACTTCGGCCGGAATTGCTGCGGCGGTTCAGTCCTGCGTTTCTCGGGCGTCTGGCACTGGTGCCGTATTACCATCTGGGCGACGAACAGATTCGCGCGATCGTTGGTCTCAAGCTGGGCAAGCTGGCCCAACGTTTTGAAAGCAACCACAAGGCCAGCTTTACCTGGTCACGGCTGGTGGAGGATGTCATCACGGCCCGCTGCACCGAGGTCGATAGTGGTGCCCGCAACATTGATCATATTCTGGCCCACTCAGTGTTGCCAGAACTTTCGCAGCAGGTGCTGGAGCGCATCTCCATGACATCCCCGTTCAACGCAGTTCACATGGATGTGGCTGATGCGGGTGAATTTGTGTTTCGGTTCAAGTCCTTGACATTGGCGAAAAACCCATGAGAGAAGGCTATACCCAAGGCGATGCCTTTCTTGGCGTGACCACTTCGCTCGGGCCGGAAAAGCTGCTGCTCAATAGCTTCTGGGGCACCGAGGCACTGTCTGAGCTTTTCCACTTCACGCTGACAATGCGCTCGGAGGATGGCAGTATTCAGGGGTCGGCCGTGGTCGGCACTTCGGCGACGGTCAAGTTGCAGCAGGTAGCCGGGCCGTCGCGCTTTTTCAACGGCATCATCTCAAGGTTCACTTACTTGGGAAGCGCCGTTGACTTTGCCCTCTACTCGGCAGAACTGGTGCCCAGAATGTGGCTGCTGACGCTGGGGCGAGATCGGGTGATCTACCAAAACCAGACTGTTCCAGACATCATCAAGGCAGTGCTTGGCGAATTTGGAGTGGCCTTCCAGGCTGCCGATATCACCGGCTCATACACCGCGCGTGAATACTGCGTGCGTTATGATGAGACAGCCTTCGACTTCATTTCCAGACTGATGGAGGACGAGGGAATTTTCTATTGGTTCACCTTCAGTGACGGAGCACACACGCTGGTGCTGGCTGACAGCAAAGCGGCTTATACCACTTGCCCGAACATGGCAAGCCTGGTGGTTCGAAGCGAAGGTGACAATTTCCGACGCGTCGATTCGGTCACGCAGTTTGAACTTGAGAGACGGTTGGTGGCGCTGTCTCATGCTGTCGATGATTTCAATTACATGACTCCCAGCACCGATTTGTTCGCACAATCTGACGGCGCGAGTGGACGCGGACTGGACTACGAGTATCCGGGACGGCACCTGACAACCAGCAGCGGGCAAAAGAAGGCACAAGTCCGGGTTCAGGAGCATCAGGTGGAGCATTTGATTGGCAAGGGCACTAGTCATTGCCACCATTTGCTGGCCGGCACCACCTTTACCCTGGCCGAGCATGTGCGGGCCGATGTCAATGTGTCATATCTGGTGCGACGGGTACAACACCGGGTTGACCGTGGCACCTATGTCAACAATTTTGAAGTCTTGTTGGCCACTGAGCAGTTTCGCGCACCAAGAATAACGCCTCATCCTGTCGTGTTTGGCGATCACACCGCCAAGGTTGTGGGGTCAAGTGGGGAGGAAATCTGGACTGACGCGCATGGGCGAATCAAAATTCAGTTCCCCTGGGACAGGAAAGGAAAATCCGATGAATCAAGCTCGTGCTGGATTCGGGTGTCACAGGCATGGGCTGGGCAGGGTTGGGGTGCGTTGTATATTCCCCGGATAGGGCAGGAGGTCATTGTCAGTTATCTCGATGGTGACCCCGATAGGCCCTATGTGTCGGGCCGCGTCTATAACGCCGAGCAAACCACACCGATCAAATTGCCATCCCTGTCATCGCAAAGCACCGTTCTTTCGCGTTCCACCAAGAAAGGTTCTGCCGGCAACGAGATGCGCTTTGAAGACAAAAAAGACTCTGAAGAGCTTTACCTGCATGCCCAAAAAGACATGCGCGCCGAGATCGAAAATGATCTAACCACGACGGTAATTGCCGGCTCGGAACTGCATACGGTCAAAAAAGGCGACCGCACCGTCAAGGTGGACACTGGCAATGAAGTTCACTCGGTCAAGGGTACCCGTGCATTGGAGGTTACCGGGGACGAGACCCATACGAACAAGGCCAATTTCACGCACAAAGTGACGGGCAACTACGAACTCAAGGTCACCGGGAACCTTGTCATTGACGTAACCGGATCCATCAAGATCAAATCGGCCATGTCAGTCGATGTCGAGGCCGGCACCAACCTGACCAACAAGGCCGCAGTCAATCTCAAAAATGAAGCAGGTGTTGGCCTCACCAACAAGGGCGGTGCCACCCTGACCAACGAGAGTGTGATGGTCAGCAACAAGGCCTCGGCGATGCAAACCGTGGACGGTGGAGGCTTGCTTGTAGCCAAGGCTGGCTTGGTCAAGATAAACTGATAGCCATGCTTGCCTTTACCGTCCCACCCGCCACTGCATTGCTTTCCCCAGTCGTCAACTCTGCTGTGGCAGCACCAGGGCTTGCCCAAATGGCGACACAAGAGGTTCTCGACGATGCAGGAAACTTGCTTTGTCGCACCAGCTATGTCAACGGCTTGCGTGATGGTTCCATGGCAATCTATGATGCTGCCAATGCGCCGGCCATGGAGGCGACATACCAGGCTGGCAAGCTTCAGGGCGCGCTGCGCTTGTATGACGCGAAAGGCGGTGTACTCCAGGTAAGAGAACACGTCAACGATTTGCCGCATGGCATCACCCGAACAAATTACCCTAGTGGAAAACCCCTGCTGGAGCAGCAGTTTGTGCAAGGCGTTGCGCAAGGTGAATCTGTCGCCTACGCTGAATCCGGTGAACCCATTGCAAGAATGCAGTATGTGGCGGGTCAACTGGAAGGTGAATCAATTTACCTGACCGAAGGTAGGGTGGTACGCCGCGCCCGCTACCGGGCAGGATTATTGGATGGTGAAGTAGTGGACTATGGTGCCAATGGTGTTCCGACACAGTCCGCGCAGTATCGCGCAAATGTGCTCAACGGCGTGCTAAGGCGTTTTTGGCCCAATGGCCAGGTTCTCGAAGAAATCGAGTACCGCAAAGGTAAGCCGGTGGGTGTCGCCCGTCGATTTGATCAAAACGGATCGGAATTGGTGGCTTCTCAACCACAGCCGGGCTTCATGAAAAGTCTGGAAAAACTCGTTCGTGGGGGGTAGTTATGGCCTTTCATGTCTGTAACGGTGCCATGCTGCAGTGCAGTTTTGGGGCAGCACCGACGAGTCTCGTTGTTCTTCCTTTAAATCGTGTGTTAACTAGCAGCATGCCGGCTGCCAACATCATGGACCATGTGCCGATGCTCAATATACCGACATTTGCGATGTGCAACAGCCCATCAAATCCGATGGTCGCGGCCGCTACCGCGGCGGCACTCGGCGTTCTTACCCCTATGCCATGTATTCCGGTCACGCCTGCTCCGTGGATAATTGGTGCTCCAACGGTTTTGTTGGGTAACATACCTAGTCTGCAGAATACTTCCAAGCTCATGTGTGCCTGGGGTGGTGTGATTCAGATCGTTGTACCGGGTCAATTTACAGAAATGATTCCCTGATAGAACTATGGCGCAATACGTATTTACCATGACATCCAGGATGATTGCCATTGCAGTCTCTTGCCTGTTGTTGCTTTTCATACTACTTTTTCTAATGGGCGTCGAAATTGGCAAACAGCTGGGTCAGCAGCCATCGGCGGCTGTTGTACCTCAAGTCTCCTCACGAATTGCTGCTCCAGCCCTTGTGACAGGTTCAGCTCCATCGCCTGTCCCCTGAAGATTACCGTTCAGCACTATGTCAATCCACTTTTTAAACTTAAATCTTCGGCAGTGCCGCAACCACCTCGGGAATATCCGGAAGATCCTGTGGGATTGCATCGTTGTGCTCCTCCTGACAGTTCCAATGCTTTCGTTTGGCCAAAGTGTCAAGGCAATGGGACCTGCAGGTGGCACAGAGACACCCGGGGCTGCGGCGCAGCCAGTTGCAGTTGCCCAATCGGTTCTCGTGCGCATGCCAGATGGTCGGATGCTGGCACCCGATATCGCGCGGATTATCAACCGAGGTGAACTAGTTGTTGCGATGCTGAAGGTCGATACACCGCCATTCTTTTTTGACAACAAAGGTGAATGGCAAGGTTTGGAAGTCGATTTAGCAAATGCCATTGCCAAGGAACTCAAAATCAAGCTGCGCATATTGCGCGATGCCCCAACATTCAATGCAGTTGTTGATCAGCTTGCCAGGGGCGAAGCCGATTTGGCCATCAGCAAGTTGTCGCGAACCCTGGCCCGTGCCCAGACCATCGCATTCAGCAACCCCTACTTGACACTGAACCATGCACTGATTCTTAACCGGGTCACGTTTGCGCAACTCTCAAAAGGTCGTCCATTGCCCGAGGTAATCCGCCATTTCACCGGCAGCATAGGCGTGATCGCCAACTCTTCTTTCGCAGACTACGCAAGAAAGAATTTTCCGAAAGCAAAGGTACAAGAATTCCCGTCCTGGAGTGATGTTTTGACGGCCCTTAACAAAGGCGATATTGTGGCTGCCTATCGGGATGAATTTGAGATAAAGCGGTTACTCCTCGCTGATCCGACCATCTCTCTGGTGATGCGCACGGTGACGCTCAAAGACATGGAAGACACGCTGGGTATTGGTGTTGGAATCTCGGATACCGCCCTGTTGGCGTTTGTCAACCAGTTTCTCTTTGAACGCGCCGAAAAACTGGATATCAACAAAGTGTTGAAGGCGCTTGATCGCAAATGACTTCAAGGTCTTTACCAATGAACACCAAAAAAATTTACGCATTTGCCCTGAATCCATGGGTGGTCATCGGCAGTCTGGCTGCCGGTGTCGCCTTTGGCGTCATTCAGCCTGGAAGTGCCGCCAAGCTTGATTTGGTCGGTGATGTTTATATTGACCTGCTAAAGATGATCACGCTGCCATTTATGGTTTCGGCCGTGATATTCAGCTTGCAACGCCTGTTGCGCGAAGGTGGCACTGGCAAATTGCTTGGCCAAGTAGCCTTGGTTTTCCTAACCTTTTCAGTGTTTGTGGCTCTCGTTGGTGCGGCATTGCTGATCATCATGCGGCCTGGTGAAAATCTATCCACGACCACCATGCAGACGTTCGGGAAAATGGTGGGCAATGACCTCAATGCCAGTGACACCATCATGAACCTCGTGGGTATCGATGATACGAAAAAGTCAGTCGGTTTTGCCGAGATCGTCATGAGCCTGGTTCCCACCAACATTTTCTCTGCCTTGGCAAATGGCGAAACACTCAAGGCCTTGGTATTTGCCCTTTTGTTCGGACTAGCGGTCGGGCATGTACCGTGGCGCATCGCTGATGGGCTTACACAGGCCTTGGAAACGATCTATCAAGCTTGCCAGAAGCTGATGTATTGGCTCAGCTTTCCGTTGCCTCTGGTGTTGTTCTGCATGAGCGCTGCACAATTGGGCGAGACGGGGATTGAACCCTTGAAAGCCATGACACAATTTGTCTTGGCCTTCTTTGTGGTGTCAATTTTACTTTTGAGCCTGGCCGCCATCGTTATCTGGAAGCGATCTAACAGTTCCCCCGGCCAGACGCTTGATGCGCTGCGAGGTCCCTTTGCCCTGGCCCTGGCCACCCGCAACAGCGCCATTTGCATGCCCGTCATGATTGAGAGCCTCGCTGACCGACTGGGCTTCGCCAGATCCCGGGTGGAGCTTCTGGTCCCACTTACCATATCTCTTTTGCGTATTGGCCCGGTTGTATATTATGTTTGCGCGACTTTGTTTATCGCCCAGCTTTACGGTCGGTCGCTGTCCTTGATAGAGCTTGGCGTTGTTTTGAGTGCTTCGGTGCTCGCCGGTTTTGCTTCTGCCGGGATGACCGGGCTAGTAACAGTTTCGTTGATCGGAATGACGTGCAACTATATTGGCCTGCCCTTTGAGGCTGCCTTTATTTTGTTTCTTGCGGTCGATCCTATATGCGACATGCTACGGACACTGATACTGGTGATTGGCAACACCGCAGCGGTTGCGGTGATTTGTCCACGACCACTTAAGATTTAGGAGTGATCATGTCGTGTATCGGTGTTTTGGGTGGTATGGGTCCGTCGGCCACAGTTGACTTCATGAACAAGGTGATCCAGTTGACTCCAGCCTCAAGAGATCAGGACCATCTTCCAATGATTGTCTTGAATTCGCCACAGATTCCTGATCGATCAAGCGCGATTCTGGGTAACGGTCCTGATCCCTTGCCGATTCTTCTGGCGGGCATCGATCTACTCAACAAAATGGATGTCGGTGTGGTTGCAATTCCTTGCAATTCTTCACATCATTGGTATTCTCAAATGGCAGAACGCAGCCATGCGCCCATTATTCATATTGCAGATGCCTGTGTTTTAGCTGTGCCGACCACCCCTGATACCCGAGTTGCGATCTTCGCCACCAGAGGCGCGATAAAGTCCGGGTTTTACCAGCAAGCATTGCGCCAACGGGGTATCGATTTCCTCATTCCTGACTCAGACACCGGCCAAGATGAAATTGATGCCTGTATCCGCGCTGTCAAGGCAGGCCAAATCCAGGAGGGTTCGCGTCTACTTGACATGGCTATGGTGATGATTGCCAAAGCGGGCGCAAATGCGATCATCATGGGTTGCACCGAAATTCCGATTGCCAGTCGTGGCATCGTTCCAAGCTGGCTGACGTTGATTGACAGTGCCTTGGAACTTGCCCGTGCCACAGTGGCGTTCGCACTGGAAAAAAGGTGGAACCAGTCGCCATGAACTTTCTCGCCATGATGTCACGTAGCTTGGTGGCTTTGCTGCTATGCCTTTTGGTCGGTGGCATGGCGGGTGTTTACCTGCCGGATGTTGGGAACTGGGCCTATGTTGTTGGTCAGGTGTATCTCGCTCTCGTCAGCATGGCGGCACTCCCGCTATTGCTAGTAGCCACTTTTTTTGGCTTGCGACAAGTGATCGGCTTGCCTTTCCCGGTCCGCCGTGTTTTGATGATTATTGGGGTAGCCTTTCTCATGGTAGCCGTGTCTGCAGGCATCGGACTGGCACTGGGCCTGTGGGCTTCACCGGGGTCGCATCTGGATGCCTCGGTGCGTGCCAAGTTGGGAGCGCTTGTATTGCAGGTCGGTGGAGACGGCAGCAACACGGAAATGTTCCTTGTCAATGGAGTCGATGCACCCAAATCGGTAGAACGGTATTGGTCGGATTTCTTTCCGAACAATTTTTTCCGGGTTCTGGTGGAAGGACGCTCGTTGGGAATACTGTCCTGCGCGCTGTTGTTCGGACTTGCTTTTGCTGCGCTGACGCGTGGGCAGAGTCTCGTTGTGAATCAACTGTTTGAAGGTATTTATCGCACGCTTGAAATCATCATTGCACGAGCCAACATGCTTCTGCCTGTCGTCGCTTTCGGAGTGGCGGCCCACATTTTTTCGACAATGAACCTCGAAATAGTCGGCGCAATGGGTGTTTTTTTGGCGTACTTTGTTGCTGTGGCGATATTGCTGTCTGCCGGTTTGATCGCCATCGTTCGTCGACGAACCAGCCACGGCTTGGCTGAGGTCTTACACCACCTCAAGGCACCGATGCTGGTTAGCCTGGTATCTTCAAGCACGACAGCGACCATTCCCCACATGATCGAAGCCATGAGTGCCAGACTCGGTTTTAGTCGGGGAATTGTGGAGTTTGTTGTTCCAACCGCCTCGGTTTATCTGCGTGCCGGCTCTGCACTGTACTATGTACTTTTAACCACGTTTGTGGCCAACCTCTACAACCTCCATCTGACTGTCGCTGACATGGGCTTGGTTTTTATTGGTTCAACGCTTGCTTCATTTGCCTCCGCGGGCCAGGACAGTCTGACCAATGTCGGCTTTGTCGGCATTGTTCTGGGCTGGCTGCAATTGCCCATGGAAGCTGCGTTGGCACTGTTTCTTGCCATCGATCTGATCTGCCAAGGCCCACGCAATCTGGTCACCCTGCTCGCCGCCTGTGCGTTGATTGCCATTGTCTCTACCGGTCTTCCCTCAGAGCGATCAATTGGGTCAGAGGATAGCGTGCAGGTCGTTCCGGCAAGTCCGCTGCAATTCGTGGTGTCACGCGACCACTTGTTTATACTGACATGCGGCAGTTTGTTGCTTGCTGGGCTGATCATTTTGATGGGGATCATCGTGGGTATGCGGCAAACGCAGTCCTATGCTGCGGCGTCCAAAACACTTTCACCGGTTTCAACGTCCCCGGAGTCTGGCAATGAATAGAAAAACTCTTTTGCGAGGGATTGCAGCAGGTTTGTTGTTACAGCAACTGGCTGGCTGTTCACTACCCAAATTCCTGAGTTTCAAAGGGACGCGTCTGAATTGGAAAAGTGTCACTCTGTCTGCCACAGATGGAGCCAATCAAAATAGTCCGGTTCTGGTTGATGTGGTATTGGTGCTCGAAGATTCGATGATGGATCGTCTGAACGAGTTGCCTGCTGCCAAGTGGTTTGCTGTGAACGCTGACTTGCTGAAGACCTTTCCCTTGAGCATGTCCTATCGAACCTGGGAGCTGGTCCCAGGTCAGACCATGGTTGTTCCAGGAGATGCCTTTGGTTCGCCTCGAGTGGTCGGTGTACTGGTGTATGCAGACTACACGTTGCCGGGAAACCATCGACTGCGCGTGGAAAACCTCAAAGGGGATCTGACTCTGCTTTTTGACACGCAAACCTTCACTGTTTCCGCTATTGAATAAGGTCAGGATATCCATTGAAAACCGGCCTTTGTTTCAACACTTGCACGCACGGTGCCCCATACAGCACAGGAGTTTGACATGTCTAAGGCTGGCCCGATAGTTGATCGCATCCAGTGGCATGAAGGCATGCTGCTGGCACCCCAACACTTCCAGCAGCTTTCGGCTCGCGTGGACTCGCTGGTGGCCTGGCAGACGCTGGCCGCTTCACCCTTTAGCTGGGGAGTCCGCAGGCTGGTATTCGATAGCGGACTGTTGGCGACCGGGCTGCTGCGTGTTCTGGAACTTGAGGCCATCTTGCCCGATGGCACCGCTGTTCGCTATTTTGCCAATATCGCCGAGCACGGGACGCTTGAGTTGTCTCTCAAGCCTTATGCGGAGCAGCTCGCCAACGAACCACTCGCCATTTACCTGACCCTCCCGATAAGCGGCGTTGCGCGTCAGGGTTCCGCCGCGGTACGGTTCCAGTCAGTTGCGATGGTGCCCGTCGAGGATGAAGTTTCGGATGCAGTGCCAGTTGACATTCCGCGGCTTGTGCCCCAGTTGGCCCTCAGCGCAGGCAGCGTACCGGCTGGCAGTCATGTGTTCCTGTGTCTGGGTGCGGTACTCAAGGACAATGAGATCACCAAGATGAGCGAGTTGCTGCCGCCACTTCTTGAAATATCCAGGGATAACCCGCTGTGGATAAACGTCTCCAACCTGCTCGGTCAAATCAGGGGCAAGGCAGCCTTTGTCGCCAAACAAACGGCTGTACCGTCATCGAAAATTGATGATCGCCTCGCCCACCTCGAATTGAAGGATCGGCTGCGCAGTCTTCTGTCAGATTTGCCCTATACCGAGGCGGTATTGCGCACCCCACACCTGCACCCGCTGCCACTGTATTGGGCTCTTTGCTCTTTGCTGGCTTCACTAAGCCTGCTCAGGCCCGGCGGACTACCTCCTGTGCCAATGGACTACAACCATGAAGATCCCTGGTCTGTGTTTAAGCCGATTCTGTTTTCACTGACTGGTGCGTTGGCGGAAGTCAGTCAGGACTATCGCGAATACAAGTTCGACTTTAGCCAAGGTGCATTCGAGATTAGTCTCAAGCCGGATTGGCTTACTGGCTCGCGGCTGATCGTTGGACTGCGCGGTCAGTCGGACAAAGATCTGATGGCCTGGATGGACAGTGCGATCGTCGGCTCGATGTCGGCCTATGCCTCACTGCGCGAGCGGCGGGTTCTCGGTGCAGTTCGTTCACCGCTTGAATTTGCCGATGAGCTTGGTGTACGCCCTGGCACGGGCTACTTGCTTTATGCGATTCAGATCAGCAACTCACTGACCGTGCCGGATGAATCATTGGTGATCGCCAACGCCAACGAAGGCGCCACGGCACAACGTCCTCAAGAAATCGTGCTATTTATCAAAAATTGATCTCTGAAAGGCCCCGCCTCATGGCACGCTCGCAACCGGACAATGCAGTCGATGACCATCTAACCCAGCAATTTCGGATGTTCTATGACGAAACTGTGAAGGCACGCAACAGGACGATGGGGAGCGGTGAAACCGATCCCCAAGCCGCCGCACAAGCCATGAACAAGCACCTGGAGAACCTGCTTGAACTGCAAACACTTGAGTCGCGGCGCGAGAGTTCACGGTTTGAACTGGAAAACGTCGCCGATGCACGATACCTCAAGGCGGCACTGGCAGATGAAATATTGCTCCATACTTCATGGCTGGGGCGCGAACACTGGACTGAGCATCTACTGGAGTCAACCCTGTTTCGGAGCAACATCGCTGGCGACCGGGTTTTTTCCCGAATTGAGGAGATACTCACTGATCGGGAGCCTTCGCGACGCAATATCGCACGTCTGTATCTGTTTGCGCTGGCGCTGGGGTTTCAAGGCAAGTTCCGCGGGAGTGCGGATGTCGAGCGCCTTCGTGGCTATCGGGAAGAGTTGTTCCAGTTTGTCTATCAGCGCTCGGCCGATTTTTCTGGTCGTGACCGGGTGGTGTCAGAGCGTGCTTATGCCAGCACGCTATCGCATATTGCGCCGCGCAAGCTACCCACTCTCAGCCGATGGTCGGTGCTTTTCCTGCTGAGCATCGCCAGCCTTCTTGCCATTTCAGAATTGCTGTGGCTATGGCAAACCTGGCCTGTCAGGCAGATGTTGCAGCCGGTGTGGTTTGTCCCTTCCAGATGAGGCTGAAATGACCCTGATTCACTGCCAACCCAAGGCACAGCCATGCTAACGGATCAATACTTTCTGATCTCCATCGTGGTTTTGGCAATCGTCGTCGTGCTGATCCTTGGCATGGTGATTTATTTTGCTGCGCGTCGTTCCAACGTCAAGGCTGCCAGCGATCCCCAGATTGCCAAATTGCGGTTCGATTCATTACGCAGCTCATTTCGGCAAGCCGTAGAGTTAATCGAGAGCAACATTGCATCGCGCGCCAATCGGTACGGCATTTCCGGAGTCGCCAGTGCACTCAGTACCGAATCCGCTTCTGCAGCGGCAACGCAGGGCATTTCATGGCACTTCTTTGACCGTGGCATTGTTATTGATATTCAGGGTGCATTTTTGGGGTCTCCGGACGATGAAGATGCAGCCGAGAAGCCGTGGGACGAATTTCTGGGATTGTGCCGAACATACCGTCCGCAACGACCCTTCGATTCTGTTGTCGTTACGATTCCTGCGTCTCTGCTGCTACAGGACAGCGCCGATACCCTGTTGGAGATATCCAAGCGTGCCAAGCTCGCTCACCGAAGATTGTGGTTGGCGCAAAACCGATTCGCCATGCGCTTTGCGGTGTATGTCTTGGTCACCGGTGCGGAGCATCTGGAAGGTTTTAGTTCGTTTGCGCGCGCGCTGCCCGAGCCGCTACGGGCAAGCATGCTGGGCTGGTCATCACCTTACGATCTATCCACAACCTACCAGTCACACTGGGTCGATACGGCTTCAAATACCATGGTGGGCTCGGTTTCGGACGTGTCTGCAGAGTTGTTCGCCATTGGCGCTGCACAGCAGGAGAGCGGAGAGTTGCTGCTATTGCCTGCGCGCATCGGGAGTATGCGGGCCAAACTGCAGATCTATGTTGACGAACTGATGCGGCCCAGTGCCTATCACGAGCCGTTCTTTTTCCGGGGCATTTACCTCACCGGCGACAGTGGAGAGGCCGCGCAGGTGCTGGTTGCCAATGAGGTTGAACAGGAAGCAGATGCGAAATCAGATTCTAAATCAGGCGCTGACCTTATCGCCCAACTCGTTAGGCAACCGGCATTCCTGCGAGACTTATTTGAGAAGAAGATATTTCTTGAATACGGTCTAACCCGTCCTTCTCGCTCACAAACCCTGACCCGACCGGTTCTGCACCGGGCACTGCGATGGACCGCCATCCTGTTCCTAGGCGGTTGGTGCGCTGGACTGGCGTTCAGCACCTATCAGTTGTACCAGCACAATTCGACCTTGACATCGGCCCTGGCCAAACTTCAAAGTGACACCAAATACCGTAATCAGGCGAATCAGCGCGGTGAGTCAATTCCGGATGCATGGTACCGAAATCAGGCCCTATCGTTGTTGAGCATGAGCGAGCGCCTGCGAACCGACCGAACACATTCCTTTTTCATGCCGGGTTCGTGGCGTTTCTTTGACGACTTTGACGCAAGAGTGATCGAACGTATCGATCGCGAATTCGGTGACGTGGCTGTTGCCACATTACGACGCGAATTGCTTTCCCGCATTGCCAAACTCAGTGGGGCTGAGCAAGACGATAGCACCGGTCTCTTCATCATCGGTGCAAGCTGCAAACCGCCTCCAAGTTTTAACGCGATATCTGAGGGACCACGCAGAAACGGGCTTCAGGTTGATGAACTGCCGGAGTTTGCCGCTGTACAGCGTTATTTGGCAGAAGTAGAGCAACTTGATCAGGTACTTCAGGCGCTGGATCGGCTGCGCAACCCCGCCACCAGTTCCGCAGATGACCTCCGGACTACAGTGCGTTACGCGTTAGGAGCCGAACTACCGGCCGATGTCACCCGGAGTCTGCACTTTTTCCGACGTGCCGCTGCCGCCGATGGCAGTGCGCTGTCACTGCCCATTGGGCGCGTCCAAGAAGTGCTGCGTTGCGCCTTGAACAAGGCAATCGGGCAAATGGAAACCCAACTTTTTATCAACAATGAGTTGCTGACCACTGAAAAGGTGTTGGCGCAGCAGTGGCCGTCGCTGACAACGGCCAGTGCTGATCGAAGCCAATTTGCTCAGGTGATCAGCGGATACCGTGGCATCATCTCTGCCATCAAGGAACAAGAAGACTTGATTGCATCTGGGAAAGGGGGCTGGATGCGGCAACCATCGTTATCGCTTGGGCAGGGATACGACCGCACTTTAGTGCGTATCGCCCAGAACAGGTTGTTAGGACAGGGGGAGGTCGACATTGTTCGTGCCCGTGCAGAAGAAAGTTTTCAGAAGTTTCGCAGCGAATTTAACCTGTACTTCGGCAAATCTCAGCCCGGTATTCTCTGGAACGACAAGGAAGGCAGATTTTTTCTGGCACCAGAACGGGTGGCACTTAGGAATGCCCTCACATCACTGTTGAGTCAGCCGTTCATGGCGGCAACACGTGAGCGCGACATTCCTGCCTTGCCGCTGCGCTCTGTAGTGGTGTGGGATCTGCCACGGCTGGACTCGGCGCTGGCAATGGGTGACATACGCAAACGCTACTTTGCCGAGGGACTTGGGGCTTTCCCCACGTCTGTGCGTCCGTCCATCGAGATCGCGCTCAATGCCCATTTTTCGCATTTGGTGGTGGACCTTGCGGCAGAAGCGGCGACCATCTACCCGGTCGGATCCCTTGAAAGCTCGAGCGGCATCGATGTTCAGGCGACGACTTTTGAGGCAGCGCAGCAACGCCTCGCAAAGTTGCAGACCTTGCTGACTGAACTCGGTGCCAGCGCCAATGCCGAAGAATTGCGCAATCTTGTTTCGCGCGATGCGTTGGAACGAGTGAACCTAGTTGACAACCTTTTTATCCAGTCTGAGCTTTATGCAATGCGTGGACGCGACTTCAAGGGCTGGCAAGGAGAACGTGGACCCATATTGAATGCTTTCGGTGTCGCCGACATTTCTTCGCTTGCGGCCTATCTTGGACAGCAGTTCACCCGGGCCGAATTCCTCGGAAAGCAAGCACAAACCTTCATGGCGACTCTGGATCGTTCTGGCGCGACATCGACACTCGGCCAACGGTGGCAGTCGATCAACCGCGATATCGAGCGTTACCGGCTCAAGAACCCCAATAGCAGCATCCTGCTACTGGAGCAATTCATGCTCACGGGTGCCGAAGTCACTATGGACAACTGTATCGACAAACTGATCGGAAAGGCCCCAGCCAGCCGACCCGGCGATTACTTTGCCGAACGCCATTCTCAAAGCTACAACGCCTTGCTCGCACGATGCTTCGACCTGCATTTCCGTCATCAACAAGAAGAGTGGACACAATTTGCCACCCGCTTCAACCAGGTTCTCGCAGGCCGTCACCCATTTGACCTTGTCGCCGGGCGAGAGCTTCAAATTGCCGATCCTGAAGATGTGGCGGCTATCCTGAAAGCGTTTGAACCGGTGGTCCGTACCCTCAAGGACAGTCGTCTTGACAGCTCGCCGCGTGCCCAGATACCGGGTAAAGCGGCTCGCCGTTTCGTTGGCGAATTTGAGCGTGTGCGCGATTTCCTGGCTCCCCTCTACCCCGCTGAAGAAGGCGCTGTTGCAGGTTATGACATCGGTATCGAGTTCCGAAGCAATACGCCTGCCGAGATTGAAGGCGGCAAGATCATCGACTGGTCGCTTGAAGTCGGTGATCAAAGTCTCAAGCTGCGTGATCCGTCTCGCACACTGCGCTGGCAATATGGCATGCCGATTTCACTGATGTTGCGAATCGCCAAAGACTCACCGCTTGTTGCCAGGATGGATCCTTCGCAACCACGTATGCTGACCGATGGTCGGACCATTGCTTACCGATTCAACAACCCCTGGGCACTTTTCACTTTCATTGCTCGTCACCGCGATCAGGACACCGCGCAACGTTCAGGCTTCAACGCGCGATCCCAATTGCTCAAGTTTGAGTTTCCAATTCAGGCCGCTCAGGTCAGCGATGCAGCGCAGGTTCCACCCGGCGGACGTGCCCGTGTTTTTCTGCGCGTATCGCTGAGTCCTGCCGGCAAAAAAACGCCCGCCATCTGGCCTTTGGTCTTTCCGGCGCGCGCGCCTGAATGGAATCTTCCCTGAAAGCATCAATTCACATGGCAAAAATAACCGGCTTCGTGGTGGACTTGGTACCTCTTTTAGCACCGCTGACGCAAGATGAACCTTGCGGGCCATCATTGCGGTACACCGACACCTTTGCGCAAATCAAGGAGGCCCGCTCGGAAGACGATGCTTCGTTGCCGATGGGCGAATGGGTCAGGCCGCTCAAGAAGGCGGACTGGCGCGCAGTTGAAAGCCTGTGTGTCGATGCAATTGTGTGTCGAAGCAAAGATCTGCAAATCGCCGGATGGCTGACTGAGACCTGGATCCATCTGTATGGCATGGACGGCTTCATCGCGGGTACCCGGCTCTTGATTGGATTGTGCCAATCATATTGGCAAGCGCTGCACCCCTTGTTTGAACCCGATGAGGCGGATCTGCGCGCAGCGCCCTTTGTTTGGGCCAACGATGTGCTGTCACACACCCTGCTGTTGCATTTGCCACTACTGCCGTGGCCAGACATGGCACCGCCGTTCATCAATCTGGATCAGTGGCAGCGGGCTGTTTCCCATGAATTCAGTCCAAAAAAAATAGCCAAGAAAAGAACCACTGACGAACCACCGATAACGCGGCAGGCCATTCTGGATGCCGCACAATCTCACCTGAAATCACTTGCTGAGCTAGACGACAGCGTCAATCGTGCCATCGATGAATGGGCGCTGCTCACGGCCCTGCTGGATGACAAATTGGCTGCTGAAGCGCCCAGCCAGTCCAAAGTGGCCGAGACACTGTTAAAAATTCGCCAGGCAATTAGAAGTCTTCTTGAAGACCGGGATCCGCGTGATGCCATCGTGCCGCAGCAAGAATCACCAATCACCGAGACCAGCCCGTCCATATCAGAACCTGTGACCGATTCGATGAACGACGACCTAACCCCGCCGCCCGCCCCAATGAAAGACGCACCGGTTCTTTCGGGGTCGATCTCAAGCCGTGCCGAGGCCTATCAGTTGTTGGAACTGGTCGCCGCTTACCTCGCCCGCACCGAGCCGCATAGCCCCACGCCCTATCTGGTCAAGCGTGCCGTTACTTGGGGCAGACTGCCGTTGCCGGCCTTGATGCAGGAGGTGATGCGCGAAGAAGGCGATCTCAGTCGCTACTTCTCGATGCTGGGGATACCGGCACACCGTGTGAACGACGGCACGGGTTGAGCAGTTTGATGGATAAGCAGGTGTCATGATTTCTGTCAGTTGTCAGTCCGCACCAGGGTGAGCCATTAGACAGCCCCATGGCGCTCCATTTCAACCTAGATTTCTCGGTTGGACGCGCCCGAGTGGGCCGCTGGCGGTACGTCTGGACGGCTTGAGCACGCCATGCCTCTCGCATGGCTGCGACCTTTAAGGGCGACGACCTAGCGGGCTCCTGCACGCAAAGAGGAGCAACGCCCCCAGGCGCGTTGCCGGTGGCTCAATCGGGTGCGTAGCGCTGTCACCCAGTGGGTGAACCCCACTAAAAAACTACCGGCTGAAGCCGGAGGGTTTGAATTTCGGACTTGAAGTCCTGATACGCGTCGCCTGAACGACGCGTCCTGCTGCGTCCTCCTCTTGTAATTGCGGGTTCGGGTTGCAGCAGAAGAGATTCATGCACCAAATAATTTCACTGTTACGGCAAGACACAGAGACCTTTCACGCACAGCTTAACCAATTTATAAATTCAGAATTCCTGATCCGTTTTGACCCTGCTAGGGGAAAACCAAAAAAAGTGAGCATTGACAGTGAGTTTGGTGCCAACCGGTTTTCCGACCGGATCAGGATGTCTGAAATTCATATTTCCGCAACCAATGCCACTACCCAAAATACTCATAGCTGAAGCTGACCGGCTGGAAGCCGGTGGATTTACCCTTGCGATTGATATTAAAGCCCGTGTTGCAAGCGCAGGCGACGCACCTTTTCCAGGTTGACTCGAACCTTGACCGTGTTACTGGCCACCGGTGCCCGCACGGTGCTCAGGGGTGCCAGGGGGTCGCCGGTGTCGTGATAGAGATATTTGGCAAGCGCCATGCCACTGGCGTTGACGATGCTGGCGACATGCGGCGTGGTGGCGCGCAGGCCACGTTTGATCACCACGGCGGTCTCACCATTGGCCAGTTGCACATAGCTGCCGGGTGGGTAAAAACCCAGCACGGCGGCCAGAGCCGGGCGTAGTTCAGCGGTGTCGGGGGTGGCGCTTTGAATCAGTGACTTGGTCGC
>JAIFMA010000208.1 GCA_020048795.1 Rhodoferax sp. | reverse complement strand
CCACCAACGCCAACGTGGACTACATCCAGGTGGCGCGTGACACCCTCAAGCACATTGGCTACGACAACACCGAGTACGGCATCGACTACAAAGGCTGCGCCGTGCTGGTGGCCTACGACAAGCAAAGCAACGACATCGCCCAGGGTGTCGATCATGCATCAGACGACCATCTCAACACCGGTGCCGGCGACCAGGGCCTGATGTTTGGCTACGCCTGCAACGAAACCCCCGAGCTGATGCCCGCACCCATTTACTACGCGCACCGCCTGATGGAGCGCCAGGCCCAGTTGCGCAAGGACGGTCGCCTGCCGTTTTTGCGACCCGATGCCAAGAGCCAGGTGACCCTGCGCTACGTCGATGGCAAACCACACAGCATCGACACGGTGGTGCTGTCGAGCCAGCACAGCCCGGAGATGAGTGATGGCCTGAAGATGAAACCGGCCTTCATTGAGGCGGTGATCGAAGACATCATCAAACCGGTATTGCCCAAAGAGTGGCTCACGGCCGACACCAAGTACCTGATCAACCCGACCGGCCGTTTTGTGGTGGGTGGCCCGCAGGGTGATTGCGGTCTGACCGGGCGCAAGATCATTGTGGACACCTACGGTGGTGCCTGCCCGCACGGCGGCGGTGCCTTTAGTGGCAAAGATCCAACCAAGGTGGACCGCTCCGCCGCCTACGCCGCCCGCTACGTGGCCAAAAACATTGTCGCTGCCGGTCTGGCGCGCCAATGCCAGATTCAGGTGGCCTACGCCATTGGTGTGGCACGGCCGATGAACGTGACGGTGTACACCGAGGGTACCGGCGTGATTCCGGATGAAAAAATTGCGGCGCTGGTCAATGAGTACTTTGACTTGCGCCCGCGCGGCATCATCCAGATGCTTGATCTGCTGCGCCCAATCTATGAAAAAACCGCGTCCTATGGCCATTTCGGCCGCGAGGAGCCCGAGTTTTCCTGGGAACGAATTGATCGTGCAGCCGCGCTGCGCGCTGCCGCGGGCCTTTAAAGACTGGCATGAAACTGCAGACACAACGCTGGATTGACCGCTGGGTGGGCCAGGCGTTGTGTGCGGCAGTGTCCTTGTGGGCGCGGCTTTTGAATGGTCAGGCGCGAAGCCTGCCCGACCAACCGCGCCACCTGCTGGTGATTTTGCTGTCAGAAATGGGCAGCGTGGTGCTGGCTGGCCCGATGTTTGCCGCGCTGCGCCAGCGTTACCCGCAAGCCACGGTGCATGTGCTGCAACTGAAAAAAAACCAGGAAGTGGCCAAGCTGCTGGGTCTGGCCCGACCCGAACATTTGCATTCGCTCGACGACAGCGCCGGGCTGGGCCTGCTGGGCGACATCTGGCGTGTCAGCCGTGCCATGCGCGCCCTGCCGCTGGACGTGGTGATTGACTGCGAGCTGTTTTCGCGCATCAGCAGCCTGATGAGTTATCTGAGTGGTGCCGCCTTGCGCGTGGGTTTTACCCCGCACACCCAAGAGGGCTTGTACCGCGGCAGCTACATCAACCGCGCCATTCCCTACAACCCCTACCAGCACATCAGCAAGCAATTCTTGTCGCTGGCAGATGCGATCGATGATGCGTCCATGCCGCGTAACAAGGCAGCCCCCATCCGTGAACTGCCGACCGAGCTGGGTTTGTCAGTTGATTTCGACATCGCCGAATTGCAGGCTTACCAGCAAAAAATGCACACTGACCACCCCGCACTGGCCAGCCGCAAGGTGGTGCTGCTGTATGCCGGTGGTGGTTTGCTGCCTGAGCGCGCCTGGCCCGCCGCGCATTACGCTGAAGTGGCGCGCGGCCTGTGTGATGCCGGTTACGCCGTGGGTCTGATTGGTCTGCGTGAAGATGCCGAGTTGGCCACGCGCCTGCGAAAAGACATTGCCAGCGACCAGTGCATCGACCTGACCGGCTACACCCGCAGCATCCGTGAACTGCTGATGCTGTTTCATGCGGCCGAACTGTTGATCACCAACGACGGTGGTCCGGGCCATTTTGCGTCCCTGACACCGATTCGTAGCCTGGTATTTTTCGGCCCGGAGACAGGCCGTCTGTACGGCCCGCTGGGGCCACGTGCACAGGTTCTGGAGTCCGGCCTGGCCTGCGCGCCCTGCCTGTCGGCCTACAACCACCGTTTGACCTTCTGCGATGGCGACAATCAGTGCCTAAAACGCCTACAGCCCTTGCCAGTATTGCGCAAGGCGCTATTGATTTTGAATGGTACGGCGGGTCTTGCTGCGGCCTGAGCGCCGCTTGCTGCCGCCTGCAACACATCGCCTGATCTGCATGACATCACCCTCTGGCTGGCAACAGTGCATCTATCCGTGGATTGAATGGCTGAAACGCTTTCGCTACATCAAATTTGGTTTGGTGGGGGCGAGCGGTACGGTGGTGAATATGGCGGTGCTGTACCTGGCCCAAGAGCATTTGTTTGCCGCCATTGCCCAGCCCCGGCAACGTCTGTACGCCTCGCTGGCGCTGGCCATTGCGATTGCCACCGTCAACAACTTCACCTGGAACCGGCTGTGGACCTGGGCTGACCGGGTCAAGGCAGCACAGGCCCACCACGAGCAGCTCGAAAGCACGCCGTGGCAAGTGCTGGGCGGACAGTTTGGCCGCTATGCGCTGGCTTCCTGGCTGGGCATTGGCCTGCAATACGGCCTGACGCTGTGGTTGTCACACAGCCTGCACTACCTGCTGGCCAATGTGATCGCCATTGTGGTGGCCAGTGTGAGCAACTTTCTGGCCAACGATCATTGGACATTTGGTCACCGCGCGCCAAAATAGCGCATGCACGCTGCCTTTGACACACCCGCTTCAGCCCGCAACACCTGGCCCTGGCTGGTGCTGCTGATTCTGGCGGTGGGCATTTATGTGTTGGGGCTGGATGGTCAGTATGTGCCGACCAATGGCGATGAGCTGGTCTACACCCACATTGCCCGCCTGACCGCTGCCAGCGGCCACTGGTTACCCTTGGTGTCAGAGCTGGACCACATGCGCAACACCAAGCCCCCGCTGCTGTTCTGGCAGGCCATGGTGGCAGGTGGTTGGGGTAGCCACTGGAGCATGGCGGCGCTGCGTGCGCCCAGCGTGATCTATACCTTGCTGATTGCCGGGGCAGTCGGCTGGACGGTGCAACGCATCACCCTTGACCTGCGCCGTGCCTTGCTGGGTGCCTGCGTCTATCTGGCTTTTTTCTCTACCTTCCGCTTCGGCCGCACGTTTCTGACCAGCGCCCCTGAGACCTTTTGGCTCAGTCTGCCGATATTTGTGCTGCTGTGGTGCAGGCTCAAGGTGGGCGGGTTGGCACCACCGGGTCGCAGCACCAACCCGTGCCGGGCCCCATCAGACCCCGCTCGCAGCGGTCCCGGCTGGCTGGTCCATGGGGTGTTCGGCCTGGTGATGGGGTTGGGGCTGGCGTACAAATCGTTTGCCCTGATGGCGCCGGCCGCCGCCACGCTGTGGTCTGCACAGATGGCAACAACGTCGGCACTGAATTGGCGTGCAGCATGGGTGATCAGCCTCAAGGTGTTATGGAGTGTGGTCATCGCCTTGGGCATTTTTGGCCTGTGGTTTGTACTCGACCCGGATCCGGCGGCGGTCTGGCAAGAGTTTGTGATCGGCGAAAACGCCGGCAAGATGAACAACAGTGCTGGATATTGGCGCACCGCACTGTTGGGGGGCGGCTTCAGCATCTGGGCGCAGTTGCTGGGCTATGTGCAAAACGCCGGGTTGCTGGCTTTTGTGGTGCTGGGGCTGATGGCGCTGGGGCTGCGCCAGTCGATCCAGGTCTGGCGCGCCGGTTTCACCGCGGCAAGCCCACCGTGGCCAGCACCCTTGACCATACTGCTGGTGTGGCTTGGCGTGTGGCTGCTGGTGTTCACTCTGCCAAGCCAGCGTTCGGCGCGTTATTTGATCCCGGCCATGCCGGCCCTGGCCATGTTGATCGCACTGTACTGGCAGCGAATTGCGCGTGGCTGGTTTATACCGTCGCTGTTATTGAGTGCGGTCTTGATCACTGCGCTTGGGCGCATCGCCTGGGCTGCGCACGACTTGGGGCTGGGCAGCACGGGTGATCTGGTGGCCAGCGAATTGGCCGTGGCCGCAGGGCTGCTGCTGCTGCTGCTGGGGCTGGCCAGACCGGCGCTCACCCGGGCCTGCACACTGGCTGGTGCCTTGGCGGTGTTTGCCGCGTTCGGTCTCACCACCGTGCCTCTCAATGGCCCTGCGGGCTTGTACAGCGCCAGCAGCATGGCTGCGGTGCAACACCGGCGCATTGCCGTGCCAAGCAGTTTCAATGGCCAGTTTGAGCGCTTTGAGTTTTTGCTGCCTGGCAACCGCTTCATACCTTATGACGGTGATGCCCGAGCCGCCTTGCCTGCCAGCGACAACGCGCAGGCGTTACAGCGCTTGCTTGAGTCGCACGATGCCGTAGTCTGGCTGCAAACCGGCGCAGAAACCACTCAGCCCTTGTGCCGGCCCCGCTGTACTGTGCTGGGACAGCGCTGGGAGGTCAAGGGTCGTCACCAGAGTGGTGAAATTACAGCGGCCAATCTGTGGTACCCGCAACGTTGGTTGCTCAGGCGCGAGTGGCTGCTTGCAAAATCAGCGCCGCTGGATTGAATTTTGACCGATGGGGCTGCGGCGACAGGTCAAAAAAGATACACTCTTTTCTCCGTCAGTGCGCTTTTTCGGTATCACTGCCGGTCACGGGGGTTGTTCGATCAGCATGTTCACCGCTCATAAAAAACGCGAAGCCAGGCCATCACACCTTTGGCAGCAGGTGCTCGTCGGCACGATAGCGACGCTGGTTCTTGCCTGTCCCTGTGTTTCCTGGGCGCTGGGTGAGTCCGCCACCGCGGAAATGCCCAGCATCAGTTTGCATGGTTTTGGTACGCTGGGGGCCACCCGTTCGACTACTGACAACGTGCAGTTTGTTCGCGACCTGTCCCAGCCCGATGGTGCCGGGTCCCAATGGGCAACCAAAGTCGATAGCCTGCTGGGCCTTCAGGCCAATATCCATTTCAGCCCCAACACCGAGGCTGTGCTACAGGCGGCCACCCGCTACCATGCTGACCGAAGCTACCAGCCCGAGTTGACCTGGGCGTTTTTGCGGCACGATTTTTCATCCGATTTTTCCCTGCGTGCTGGCCGACTGGGTACCGAGTTCTATATGCTCGGCGACTCAAGACTGGTCGGTTATTCCAACCTGAGCGTTCGGCCACCCCCGGACTTTTATGGCTCCCTGGTGTTCTCCTACATCGATGGCCTGGATGCCAGTGCCACCTGGCCGGTGGCATCGGGCTTGCTTAAAAGTAAAATTTTTGCCGGCCACTCGCCCGAAAAGGCGCCGTTTGCCCCGGGCATCCTGTGGGATCAGCACGGTACCCGCCTGGTCGGCGCTTACCTGGACTATCAAAGCGGCCCCTGGCAAGTTCGCTTGAGCCATGCCCAGGTGCGTTTTGAGCACGAAACCCCCACCGACGAGCTGTTGCAGGCCAATGGCGACCCGCTGATGGGCATGCCCTATTTGTCCTTGGTGCCTGAAATGGCCATGGCCGGTCAACGGGCACGCTTCAGCTCTTTGGGGCTGGTGTTTGACCGGGGGCCGCTCAACATTCAGCTCATGTTCAACCAGATCAAACATGACAGCCCGGCGTATGCCGATTCCAGGGCCGGCTATGCGCTGGCAGCCTACCGCCTGGGTGCTGTGACACCTTATGTGGGCATTTCCCGTAGCTTCTCAGATGTGGTGCCGTTGCCCTCAAGCCCGATTCCCGGAATCGATCAGGTGACGCAATCACTGGTGTCACAGAGCTACACCGATCACCATACCCTGACGCTCGGCGCTCGCTGGGATTTTCAGAAGAACCTGGCTCTGAAAGCTCAGCTGGACCGGGTTCGGGGCAAGCCGACATCGGTTTTCCTGTTCAAGGGCAACCAACCAGGTTGGGACGGCACCATGACCGTGTTCAGCCTGGCGCTGGATTTTGTGTTTTAGCGCATCATGAGAACGCTGCGCTTGATCCTGTTGGTCGTGCTGGTGGGTTTTTCCGGCATGGTCTGCGCCGAGCCGGTCGTGGTGGTCAATGCCGACAGTGACATCCGCCAACTGAGCCAGGACGAAGTGATCAACATCTTTTTGGGGCGCTACCGCAGGTTGCCCAACGGTGACACCGCCATGCCGGTCGATCAGCCCGAGAGTGGATCGCTCAGAGCCGAGTTTTATCGCCGCTTGGTGAACAAGGATCTGAACGAAATCAACGCTTATTGGGCGCGCCTGGTTTTTTCTGGCAGAACCTCACCACCGACCCAGGCCGCCAATGCCGCTCAAGTCATCAGCTTGCTGACCAGCAAGCGCGGCAGCATTGCCTATGTTGATCGCCAGCAGGTTGATAAACGGTTGCGCATTGTGCTGGAGTTCCCGTGATGAACCGGTCTGCTCAGGCGCTGCCGGATTCGCTGCGCCTGAGTGGATTGCTGTTGCGATCCACGCTGGCCATCATTTTGGCCTCATTGCTGGCTGCCATCGTGGCGGTCAGTTATACCGCCCACGCCACCAGCGCGCGTGCCCACCGGGCTTCAGACATCCGGCTCAACGAGCTGCTTGACACGATGCAGAGCACCTTGGCGGTGGCCTGCTTCGCCAAGGACCAGACTCTGGCGGGTGAACTCGCGCAGGGCCTTCTGAGCAATTCGGATGTGCTGGCAGTCAGTATCTCGGCCGACCAGGAGCTGCTGGCTGGCCAGCATCGCGGGCCAGCCACCGGGCTGCAGCCAGGTCTGTTGCTCAAACGTCTGGTGTATTCACCCTTTGACCGCCAAAAGCAGGTTGGCCATATTCTGTTGACACCTGACCCGCAGGTGATTGAGGCGCGTATCCAGGAAGAAGTCTGGCTGGCCGCGATCCAGTTGAGCTGGCAGTTGGGCATGGTCACGGTGGCGGTGGTGGCCATCATGTTGCTGCTGATCGTGCGCCCGATCAAGGCCATTTCCGACCGTTTGCATGCCATGGATCCCACCACGGGCGAGCGCCTGGCGACACCCAAGCACCATATCGGTACCGAAATCGGCCAGTTGGTCAAAGACATCAATGCACTGTCGGATCGACTGGTCAGCGCACTGTCAACCGAGCGCAGTTTGCGTCTGCAAGGTGAAATCGACGAAAAGCGCTACCACACCATTTTTGACAACGCTGAATCAGGCTTGTTCCTGAGCGACAGCCAGGGCGCCTTGACCTCCTGGAATCCGGCGTTTGCCCGCCTTTTCAACATCGCAAAGCAGCCTCCGCCTGACGCCCGGTCCATGCTGATGCTCAATCAGCTCGACTGGCAAGATCCGGGCCAGATGGGGGAGCTGGTACGCAGTGCCTTGCAACTGAACCATGCGGTGAGCACCGACTTGCAACTGGGCAAACAGGACGGCCAACGCAGCTGGATCAACATGGTGCTTAGCCCGGTGGGTGACAATCTGCTGCAAGGGGTGGTGCATGATGTCAGTCACCTCAAGGAGTCCGAGGCCACTGCCAGGCAGTTGGCCGTCACCGATGTGCTGACCGGTCTGGCCAACCGCCAGGGCCTGGAAGCGCGTCTGCACGCCCATGTGCAGCGTTATACGTTGGCACCGACGGGCGGTTTTGCCCTGCTGCTGGTCAATCTGGACGGATTCCGGCGGGTCAATGAAGGCTTGGGTTTACCCGCAGGCGATGGCATTTTGCAAACCACCACCAGCCGTCTTTCAGCCTGTATCAAGAGTGACGATGTCTTGGCCCGCCTGACGGCCGACAGCTTTGGCATTCTTCTGTGCAGCGTGACCCAGGGTGAAGTGGTTGACCGGATCGCCAGTCGCATTCTGCAGGTGATCAGCAAAAGCTACTTTGTGGATGGATCGCCAGTCAATCTGCATGCCAGCATCGGCATCACACTGTTTCCTGGTGACGGGTTTGATGTGCCAACCCTGTTGCGCCAGGCCGAATTGGCCCTGGACAGTGCCAAGTTGTCTGGCGGCAACCGGCAGGTGTTTTTTAATCCGGTGCTGACCGAAGCCGCTGAATACCGCCGGCACATGGAAAGCGATCTGCGCAGCGCCATCCTGCACCAGGAATTTGAGCTGTTTTTCCAGCCGATCGTTGATTTGCGAACGCTGCGTCTGTCGGGTGCCGAAGCCCTGATCCGTTGGCGCCACCCGACGCGTGGACTGGTGCCACCTGACAACTTCATCCCGCTGGCAGAAATGACCGGCCTGATTGTCGAGATTGGCCTGTTTGCCCTGGATGCGGCCTGTCGGCAATTACAGCTATGGCAGCGCCAGGGCCTGGACTACACCTTGTCGCTCAATGTCTCGGGCCGTCAGATTCCGGACGGACTGCCGCCAGCTCGGGTACAGGAGGTGGTTCGGCACTACGGTATTGCGCCTGACAAACTGGCGCTGGAAATCACCGAAGGAGTGATGTTGCACGACATCGACAAATCACTGCAATGGCTGGGCGCGGTGCATTCCATGGGTTTTCGCGTTTATCTGGATGATTTCGGCACCGGTTACTCGTCGCTGTCCTACCTGAAGCGGTTTCCGGTGGATACGCTCAAGGTTGACAAGTCTTTTGTGCAGGACATGCGCGATGACGGCAACGAGTTCACGCTGGTCGGTGCCATCATCGCCATGGGCAAAAGTCTGGGCCTGGAGATCGTGGCTGAGGGGGTTGAGCAGGGCAGTCACTTGGCCGCGCTGCAGGGCATGGGGTGTCACTACGCACAGGGTTACTATTTCTCGCGGCCGGTTCCAGCCGAAGAGTTTGATGCAGCAGCGGCGAGGGTGGCGACGCTGCTGGCAGGTCCTCAACTCTGATTGCCGTGGCAAATCACTGGATGCTGACGCACCAGATGGCGAATGGCCATCACCTGTAAAGCCAGCCACAAAAACGGATCGAGCACGGCATCCCAGACATTGCCACTGGGCCAGCGGGTCACTGCATACAGCCCAAGCACCGCAGCCATCCAGATACTAGCCTGTCGGCCATCCGGGCGACCCCCCCAGGCCAACCACAGCCATGTGACCAGTGCGCCTGTCAGGGCCAGCGCCGCCGGGCTGAACCCCCACGCGTACAGCGACACCGGCCAGAACGCCAGGGTGTCAAGCAACATTACCCAGCCCAGCAACACCGCCAAGGTGCCAGACACCACCCAGGCGTTGCGCCAGTCGTCTGCGCCTTCCACGGGCTGATCCGACTTGGGCTGGCAATCTGCATGGCCACGCCACTGCCGTACCAGATAGCTGAAACACAACAGTTCGCTGGCCAGACTGGGGCTTTGAAAAGCCAGACCCAACCAGTAAGCGGGCGACACCGCACCCGGCAGCAGCGTCCACAGCATCATCAGGGCGGCCAGCGTCCAGCGAGCCGATGCCTTGCGCCCTGTACACATCCATGCAACCGCCGTGCCGAGTACCAGTGCCCACGCGCTGTGCAGCACCCAACCCGTCACCGCAAGCACCGCAAGCAGTGGTGCCGGTGTGCCGAAAAGCCCGGTGTTGAATGGGATGAAGTCCATCATGTGGGCATCCTGGGTTCAGGGTGCGGGCCAGGCAAAACGCTGCCAGGCAATACTTTTTCGCTGATCGGTGTAGCTCACCCACAGACTGTTATCGGCCCAGGCCAGTGCCGGGTAAGAGTATTCGTCGGTGCCACTGCCCTGCGCCAATCGAAGCACAAGCTGCCAGGATTGACCCTCCGGCGAATGACTCAGGTCCAGCAGATGGCGTGAGCCCACCGAACTGTTATGCGCCAGCCACAACTGGCCAGGTGTCAGGGCGATCGCTGCCACTGACGCATCCGGGTTGGTCAGCGCCAGATCGGGCAAATCCTGCCAGTGCAGGCCAGCGTCCAGCGTTTGTGCGGCGGTGACCCGGCCGTCCCGGCGCTGATCACGCATCAGGGCCAGCCAGTTTGATTCGCCCAGCGCGACCAGCGCTGGCTGCAGCATGTGTGGTCGCGCGGATATACGTGCCATGTCCAGCAGCTCGCCCCTGGCATCAAAGCGCAGGGCCACCGGATATTTCAGACCCAGTTCAAAATACACCGGCAACACCATGCCTCCATCCTGTAGCGGCATCGGTGCGGTACGCACCAAAAAACTCACGTTGAACCACCAGGAAAGTGGTAGCACCCGCACCACCTCAAGCGTCAGTTGTTCCAGGGTCTGATCGGCCTGGCTTTGGCGTAGCTGAACAATGCGGCTGGCGGCCCAGCCCCCCGGGCCGGTGGCCACCACGAACAGGTGGACCCGGCCTTGCCCGTCCAGCCAGGCCACCGGGTTGCCCAGTCGGCGAACCCCAAAACCCAGTTGTTGCCCCAGCGTCTGGCGATTGACGACAAACCGTGCCGCGCGCCATTGCTGTGTGGTGCGCTCAAAGCCGGAGGCTGCAATACCGATGTCGGGTGCGCTTTCTCGGGTGCCGGCAAACCAGAAAGCCATCACGGCATCCGGATGTTTGGCGGGCATGGCAAGCAGGCTGCTTGAATGGGCGGCAGGGGTGTCGGTGGGCATCGGAATATGGCCCTGCCCTTGGCGCTGGATCGGCCGCGAGAAGTCTGCGCTGCGCTGCGGCCAGGCCGCCTTGCCCAAAGCTGGCACATAGGCCCGGTGCCCCAGGTCCCACCACAGGAGGCCCGCCAAAAAAACCAACGGGCGGGCATGGGCAATGGGTATGGGGTGATGATGTTCAACCGCCGGTTTGACAGAGGATCAATTGGGACGCATCTTAATGGGATCGGCCAGCGTTCGGGGCATGAGGTAAACCCTGAGCCAATTAGGCCATGGGGCCCAAGCCAGTTGCGCCATAATTTGGCCACTTTTCAGCCTCCGTTTGGTGCCTTTTGCCGGGCTGCTTGACGCTCTTGACGCAAACAACCATGCACCGCACCATTTTTTCTACCCCCATCGTGAATGGCCTGTTGCGGGCTTTCTCTGTGTTGTATCTGAAGCCCCACACCAGCAACTGGGACCTGCCCAACACCCTGATGGTGGCCTTTGTGCTGCGCCTGAATATTTGCTGGATGGGCAAGGCCAGCATTTTTCGGTTTCCGTTTGGTTCGCTCATGAAATGGCTCGGTGGCATTCCGGTGGACCGTTCCAAATCCAACAACCTGGTGGCGGCATCAGCCCAAGCCATCCAACAGGCGGTGGGTGCACTGCAACTGATTGTGCCGCCCGAGGGCACCCGCGCCAAAACCCGCTACTGGAAAACCGGTTTTTATCACATCGCCATGACGGCCAGGGTGCCGATCGTGATGGCGTACATGGACTACACGCGCAAGATCAGCGGGTTGGGGCCGATTTTTCACCCGACCGGTGATCTGGAACTGGACATGGTCAGTATCAAGGCGTTTTATGCGCCATTCAGTGGCCGCAACGCAGCGCAGTTTCAGGCAGATTGATCCGGTTCAGGCCGCACGCAGTTCTCGCCCCAGCGATTGGCTGACCCAACTGGCCTGGTCAATCCGGTAGCGGGTGATGCCCTTTTTGTCGTGCTGGTCGATGAGCACTTGTTTGGGGTCGAGCGTCAGCAGGGTCCAGTTGCGGCGGCAGTCAAATTCGAACGGCAAGCCCAGATAGTTCACACACAGGCCAGACGAAATGATCTCAAAGCAGGGTGGCCTTGCGTCAGCAGACGGTGCCGAAAAAGCGTTTTTGTGAATGTCACCACCCAGGTAAATCACCCGGTCATGGCCAGCGATCATCTGTGTGAAGCGGGCAAATTCGGCGCTGTAACGTGACCAGTTTTCGGCGCTGTGCATCAGTGTCAGACCGCCACAAATCAGGGTGTATTGCCGGTCATGCTGCAAGTGTGCGGCCAGAAAATCCATTTGCTGGGGCCCCATCAGCACCGGGTTTTCAACGCTCAAGGGTGTGGCGTGGTAGCGGTTGTCCAGAAATATGATGCGTGCCAACGCGGTGTCCTGAAAACCATAAATCTCCGGTGGCTGCGGGGCGCAGGCCATGAATTCATGGAACAGGCTGCGGGCAATGTCGCGTTTTTCGGCCAGATGCACATCGGCTGGCTGCGTTGGATCATTGCCATAGGCGTTGTTCCAGCCAAAGTCATGGTCGTCCCAGACACCCAAAAAACCGTTCCTGGCGCGCATCCGGGCCACCAGTCGGGCGAAATGGGGCTCGCTCCACTGCAACTCATATTTGCGGCGCATCACGGCGGCGAACTGCTCAGGCGTGTACTGCCTGGGCTTGCCCTGGTACTCGCTGGCAAAGGGCCACAAGCCGAAATCCATGTAAATCTGGTCCCCCAGCAGCAATAGGTAGTCCGGATCGGCAACAGCGATGTCGTTCCAGGCGGTTTGGGGCTGGTTGGGCTTGTAGCGGGCGCAGGAAGTGAAGGCGATTTTGGTGCTCGACATGGGTTGTACGCTCCCTGATGGTTCAAAACGCAATGAACTGAATGTATCGCAACGCCGGAGCCGGATGCACTCAATGAAAGTCCCGGCTGCTGGTGTTCAGTTCGCCCAGCAGCGGTGTCAGATCCTGCAAGCGTCGGGCTACAACGTGGCGGACCTCGCCACCGGTTTCCTCGTCACGGCGTGGTACAAGGCCTGCCGGAATCGCTCCCTGACCGACTTCCAGACAATCACATTGACGCTGCCGGTTTCGTCCTCCAGCGTGACAAAAACCACCCCCTTGGCGGTCTGCGGTTGCTGGCGCATGGTGACCAGGCCACAGGCGCGCACGAAACGGCCGTGCGGCAGATCGTGCAGTTGTGCAGCGCTAAGTTGCTTTGATTTTGAGAGCTGTCCACGCAACAGGGATAAGGGGTGAGCACGTAAAGTAAGCCAAAGTGCGGCGTAATCAAAGCGGACTTCCTCGGCTTCGCAGGCACCCGGAAAGAGCCACTGTGGTTCATTGATCGGGGTCTCGCGCAGCAAAGGTGGGGCGCTTTTCAGGGCACTGGCCTGCCACATCTGCTGACGACGGTGGCCGGCCAGGCTGTTCAGGGCATCAGCACTGGCCAGGGCTTTCAGATCGCCAGCGTCCAGGGCGGCGCGCAGGGCCAGGTCCTCAACGCTGGCAAAGGGCTGCTGCTGGCGTGCTGCGACGATGCGCCGGGCGGCGGCTTCGCCAAATCCCGAAACCAGGCGCAAGCCCAGACGGACACCGGGCTCCAGTGTGCAATCCCAGTCGCTGGTGCAAACATCCACGGCATGCACCACCACGCCATGGCGGCGGGCGTCCTGCACCAGTTGCGACGGGCCGTAAAACCCCATCGGCTGACTGTTGAGCATGGCGGTGAGAAAACAGGCCGGCTCGTGCCATTTGAGCCAGCAGCTGACATAGGTCAGCAGCGCAAAGCTGGCGGCGTGGCTTTCGGGAAAACCGTACTCACCAAACCCTTCGATCTGGTGAAATAGCTGGTCGGCAA
>JAIFMA010000082.1 GCA_020048795.1 Rhodoferax sp. | reverse complement strand
TAGGCTTGCAGCGCCTTGGGAATGCTGACCGAACCGTCAGCGTTCTGGTAATTTTCCAGCACCGCCACCAAGGTGCGACCGACCGCCAGGCCCGAGCCATTCAAGGTGTGTACCAGCTCGTTCTTGCCCTGGGCGTTCTTGAAACGCGCTTGCAGCCGGCGCGCCTGAAACGCTTCGCAGTTGGACACCGAGCTGATCTCGCGGTAGGTGTTTTGCGCCGGTAGCCAGACTTCCAGGTCATAGGTCTTGCTGGCACCAAAGCCCATGTCGCCGGTGCACAGACACATCACCCGATAGGGCAGGCCCAGCTTCTGCAAAATGGCTTCAGCATGGCCGGTCATCACTTCGAGCGCCTCATCGCTTTTTTCTGGATGCACGATTTGCACCATCTCGACCTTGTCAAACTGGTGCTGGCGGATCAGGCCACGCGTGTCGCGCCCGGCGCTACCCGCCTCGGACCTGAAACACGGCGTGTGGCCGGTCAGCATGATGGGCAAATCGGCCTCGGCCACCACCACGTCGCGGACAAAGTTGGTTAATGGCACTTCGGCGGTGGGAATCAGGTACAGCGCGGTGTTGTCCGGCTGGGCTTCACCCTCTTGCCCGCCTTTTTTGGCAGCAAACAGGTCGCCCTCAAACTTGGGCAACTGGCCGGTGCCGCGCAGCGTTTCGCCATTCACGATGTAGGGCGTGTAGCACTCGGTGTAGCCGTGTTCCTGGGTTTGCACGTCCAGCATGAACTGCGCCAGGGCGCGGTGCAAACGTGCCACTGGCCCCTTCATGACCGTAAAGCGCGAGCCAGTGAGCTTGACCCCCATCTCAAAGTCCAGCCCCAGTGGCGTGCCAACATCCACATGGTCCTTGATGTCGAAATCAAAGGCACGGGGTTGGCCCCAGCTGCGCACCACCACATTGGCGTGTTCGTCAGCACCCACCGGCACACTGTCGTGCGGCAGGTTGGGCACCGCCAGCAGCAGGGTTTGCAGCTCCAGCTGGATCTGATCGAGCCGCTTGGCGGATGCGTCAAGCTCGTCCTTGATGCCCGCCACTTGCGCCATGACGGCATCAACCTCGGCGGCACCGGCCGGGCCCCTGGCCTTGAGCTGGCCAATCTGTTTGCTGGACGCGTTGCGCGTGGCTTGCAGTGCTTCGGTGCGCATCTGGATGGTTTTGCGCTCGGACTCCAGCGCCGTGAAAGCTTCCACATTCAGGAAAACCTGCGGGCTTTTGCGGGTTTCCAGGCGGGCGATGACACGATGGAGGTCTTTGCGCAGCAGGGTGATGTCTAGCATGTTAAATATATATAAAAATGGGCTTAAGCCCTTGATGGTATTGCGTTAGCAGCTATCATAATTGATAGCCTGACAGAGCCTGATGACGGCATCAGAGCGGGGCACACAGGGCCGGTGAGCGATGTTGCTGCGACAACAGACCCGCCGGGGTATCGTCGTCTTCTTCAGCCCACGGGCGCAGACCCTTGGGCAAGGGAAACTTGACGGTTTCAGGCGAACCCGCCATGGTTCGGACCGACACCGCGCCCAGTGCCTTGATGCGCTCAATCACCTGCGTCACCAGAATTTCAGGTGCCGAGGCACCCGCTGTCAAACCAACCCGGGTGCAACCGGCAAACCACTGTGGCTGCAAATCGTCGGCGCTATCGACCATGTAGCCTGGCGTGCCCAGCTTGCGCGCCAGCTCAGCCAGCCGGTTGCTGTTGGAACTGCTCGGGCTGCCCACCACAATCACCATGTCCACCCGCGAACTCATCACTTTCACCGCATCCTGGCGGTTTTGGGTGGCGTAACAAATATCTTGCTGCTTGGGTTCGCGCACCTTGGGAAAGCGTGCCCTGATGGCCGCTGCAATCTCGGCCGCATCATCGACACTGAGCGTGGTTTGCGTCACCATCGCCAGCTTTTCGGTCTGGCCCGGGCGCAGGCTCGCCACATCAGCTACGCCTTCAACCAGATGAATACCGGCATCGAGCTGACCCATGGTGCCTTCCACCTCGGGGTGGCCCTTGTGGCCGATCATGACGAACTCATAACCCTCTTTGGCCAGCTTGGCGACCTCAACGTGCACCTTGCTGACCAAGGGGCAGGTTGCATCAAACACGCGAAAGCCGCGCTGATCGGCCTCAAGCTGCACCGCCCGACTCACCCCATGCGCAGAAAAAACGAGTGTAGCGCCCGCCGGAACTGCGTCGAGTGCTTCTATAAATATAGCGCCTTTGGTTTTCAGGTCATTCACCACATAGGTGTTGTGCACAATCTCGTGGCGCACATAAATCGGCGCGCCAAATTTGACCAGTGCCTTCTCGACAATCTCGATGGCCCGGTCCACCCCGGCGCAAAAGCCGCGCGGCTCGGCCAGCAGAATGTTCACCTGCCCGCTCATAACACGCCGATCACGTGCACCTCAAACGTCACCGGCTGGCCTGCCAGCGGGTGATTGAAATCAAACAGCACCGCTTCACCCTTGGCATCCGACCTGAAATCAACCAGCGTGCCGCCAAACTTGCCCTGGCCGTCGGGTGTGGGAAACTCCAGCACATCGCCTACGGCGTAGTCTTCACCCGGCACCCCCATGTCCAGCAGCTCCTGACGCGCCATCCACTGCTGCATGTCGGCGCTGCGCTCGCCAAACGCCTGTCCGGCGGGCAGCTCAAAAGTTGTGCGGGTGCCCTCAGGCAAGTCCAGCAGATAGGCTTCCAGGGCCGGCGAAAGTTGCCCCGTGCCCAGCGTCAGCGTGGCCGGACTGCCTTCAAACGTATTGATCACATTACCCACCGGCCCGCTCAAGCGGTAATGCAGGGTGAGAAAAGAGCCGGGTTGAACCCTTGCCGTGGTGTTTGTCATGCTGAGGGGTATCCAAAAAAAATAAAGTTGACGAGGCAAAAAGAGGATGCTGCGCCAGACGATGGCCCGCTGCGCGCTGCATCCCGCTACGCCGCCAAAGGCCTCTCAACACTGAAGGGCCGCGCGAGCGCATAAACTGGTGCCATTGTAAAAGCCTGCCTCATGCCCCTGAAAGATCTGCCCCCCAATGCCCGTCCGCGTGAAAAAATGCTGGCGCTGGGCCCGGCCGCGTTAAGCGACATCGAGCTGCTGGCCTTGCTGCTGCGCACCGGCATCCAGGGCAAGGGGGTGCTGCAGATGGCCCACGAGCTGCTGCAGCTCAAACCCCAGCAAGATCAGCAAGCCGGTTTTGACGGCATTGCCGGCTTGCTCAACGCCACCGCCAACGACCTCAAACGGGTCAAGGGTCTGGGGCCGGCCAAACGCTGTGAACTGCTCGCGGTGCTGGAACTGGCGCGCCGTGCCATGCGTCAACGCCTGCAGCAGCGCGCTGTATTTGACACCCCCGATGCCGTCAAGGACTACCTGCAACTCAACCTGTCAACGCGCCCCCACGAGGTGTTTGCCGTGTTGTTTCTGGACGTGCAAAACCGCCTGATCGCCCTCGAAGAAATGTTTCAGGGCACGCTCACACAGACCAGCGTCTATCCGCGTGAGGTGGTTTTGCGCGCCCTGCACCACCAGGCAAGTGCCGTGGTGCTGTCGCACAACCACCCCAGCGGCTCGGTGCAACCGTCACGCGCCGATGAGATGCTGACACAAACCCTGAAGACCACGCTGGCGCTGATTGACGTGCGGGTGCTCGACCACGTCATCGTCGCCCCCGGCGAGGCCTTGAGCATGGCCGAACGGGGGCTGATGTGAAACCCGCCCATGGCAGCATCATTGCCCGTGCCCTTGCCGACCTGAAAATGGTCAAGAAGGCCATGGCCGAGCAGGCCAGACAGCGCCTGCAGCAGGCCAGCGCCAAGGCCCGTGTTACCAAACAGAGCAGCACCGACCGCGACCTCTTTATCAGGGCTGCTGGAGCCGTCCAGCCCTTACCAGACAAGCGCAGGGTGCTGCATAAAACGCAGCAAAAAGTGCCCTTGTCGATGCAGTATCAAAAGGATGAAAAAGCGGTACTCAAAGAAGCCATCAGCGACGAATTTGATGTGGCCACCCTGCTCGATACCGATGAACACCTGAGTTTTCGGCGCTCCGGCATTGGCACCGACGTCACACGCAAGCTGCGCCGGGGCGACTGGAGCATTCAGCGCCAGCTTGATTTGCATGGCCTGCGTCGCGACGACGCGCGCGAGGCGCTGAGCCTGTTTATCCGCGAGGCCCACAAACACGGCATTCGCTGCGTGCGGGTGGTGCACGGCAAGGGCCTGGGCTCGCCCGGCAAAACCCCGGTGCTAAAAAGCCGGGTGCATAGCTGGCTGGTGCAAAAAAACGAGGTCCTGGCCTTTGTGCAGGCCAAACCCGCCGACGGTGGCGCTGGCGCACTGGTGGTGCTGCTGATGACATCACGGGCTTGAACACCGTGCGATGCAAACTTCAGGCAGATTGACATGAGTCAGGCGCACCCCGCAGCAGACGCCGCCACACCCCCCCGATGGGCCAATCTGAGCGCCATGCAGAGCGGCGGCCCGCGGCAAGCACCGCTGTGCAGCAGCCTGCTGCTCATCAACCTGACAGTTTTTGCCCTGATGCTCAGGGCAGGTTCGGGCTTGTGGCACAGCGCCAGTGGTGTGCCGCTGGCCTGGGGTGCCAGTTTTGGACCCGCCACCCAGGACGGCCAGTGGTGGCGACTGTTGACGGCCATGTTTGTCCACTTTGGCCTGGTGCATCTGGTGCTGAACCTGTGGGCCCTTTGGGATGTGGGCCGACTGCTTGAACGCCTGTACGGGCCGCTGCGCTTTGCCCTGCTGTACCTGGGCAGTGGCCTGGTCGGCAATCTGCTGTCGCTGGTGGTGCAGGGCAACCAGGCCGTCTCGGGTGGGGCCTCGGGGGCTATTTTTGGCCTTTATGGTGCCCTGCTGGTGTCGCTGTGGCGCGAGCGAGAGCAAGTGGATCGCCGCGAATTCCGCTGGATGTTTGGGGTCGCGCTGGTGTTTACCTTGCTGACGCTGGGCATGGGCTGGTTTGCCGGCGGCATTGACAACGCCGCGCATCTGGGTGGACTGGGCGCGGGCGCCACCCTGGGCACGTTGCTGGCACGGCGCTGGACGCCACACAGCCCCGCGCCGATACGCGAACGCTGGCTGGCGGCCGTGGCGCTGGGGGTCGGCATGGCGGCACTGCTGACCCACATTCCTGCGCCCAGTTACCTGATGGGTGAGGAACTGCGCGCCCGCGCGGCGATCCAGCAGTTTTTGAACCAAGACCAGCGCGTCAGCCAGCGCTGGAACCAGCTTTTGGCTGCTCGTCCCGCAACCCTGGGAGGCGGCAACCTGTCGTTTGATGAACTGGCCGGACGTATTGAGGCCAACGTCACCACGGTTTATGACACCAGCTTTGAGCAACTCACGGCCGCCAATCCGGGTGCTGGCGCACCATCGGCCAAAACGCTGGAGTCCTTGCAGGCCTATGCGGCCCTGCGCGCCGATGCCGCACGGGCACTGGCCGACGGCTTGCGCCAGCAAGACCCGGGCAAGATCGACGCGGCCCTGAAAAAAGCCCGGCAGGCCAGAGCCGCCGCACAGCAGCCACCAGCCCCCGCTGCAGCGCCACCTGCCAGCCACCCGTAGCCAGACACCCGCCGACTACTGCTGCGGCGTGCCTGCGGCAGGCAACCAGCGACGCAGCGCCGCCTCAAGGACATCGAGGGCAATCGGTTTGGTCAGAAAATCATCCATGCCCACGTCCAGGCAATGCTGGCGAACTTCGGCGAAGGCATTGGCGGTCAGGGCCAGAATCGGCCGGCGCGGCAACTGGTGATCAGCTTCCCACTGCCGGATCTGCTGCGCGGCGGTATAACCATCCATCACCGGCATTTGCAGGTCCATCAGAATCAGGTCCGGGTGACTGTCCGGGCCACCCCCGGTGAGGGTGCTGACGGCTTGCTGCCCGTCGTTGACCACCATCACGGTCATGCCCAGCTTGTCCAGCAAAGACTCGATCACCATGCAGTTCACCGGATTGTCCTCGGCCACCATCACCCGCCCGCGCGGAACGCTCGGGCGGGCACCAGCCGCCGTTTCAGCGGGTGTCAGGCGCGGCAACTGGCGGCACTCCTGGTCGGTGGCCACCAGCTTGGCGCGCAACCGGAACCAGAAACGCGAGCCCTTGCCCAACTCACTGTGCACCCCGACATCACCCCCCATGGCCCAGGCCAGGTTGCGCACGATCGACAGGCCCAGCCCCGAGCCGCCAAATTCACGGGTGGTTGAACTGTCGGCCTGCGAGAAGGGCTTGAACAGCAGACCCAGTTTGTCGGGTGCCACACCCATGCCGGTGTCTGTCACCGAAAACTCCAGCAGCGCCACATCACCCTGACGCTCGATCTCTTGACCGTGCACCTGCACACGGCCAGCCCGGGTGAACTTGATCGCATTGCCCAGCAGGTTGGACAACATCTGACGCACCCGTGACGCGTCGCTCTGGTAGCGCTGCCCTGACAGACCCTGCCACTGCGGCTCGAGCTGCAGCGCCTTGGCCTGGGCTGAGCCAGAAAACAGGGTGCAGACCTCGCCCAGCATGGATTCAGGCTCAAACACCGTGGCGTCGAGCTGGAATTTGCCGGCTTCGATCTTGGACAGATCCAGAATGTCGTTGAGCAGGGTCAGCAGGGTCTGGCCGGATGACAGGATGGTGCGCGCATAGCTGCGCCGGTCATCTTCGCTGTGGTCCGGCATCAGCAACAGTTGGGCCATGCCCAGGATGCCGTTCATGGGGGTGCGTATTTCGTGACTCATGGTGGCCAGAAAGCGGCTTTTGGCCAAATTGGCCGCCTGCGCCTCCTCGGTGGCATGCACCAACTGGGTGATGTCGGTGCGAAATCCAACCGTGTGGCCATCAGGCATCTTGCGTTCAATCACACGAAACACCCGCCCATCGCGCAAATGCAGCTCCAGATCGGCGTTTCCAGTGCGGTGGGCAGCAATGCGCTCAGCCAGCCATGCCTCGACCCGTCCGGCGGCTTGAGGAAACTGGTCCAGGCTGACCGCAGCGCGCAAAATTTCCTCAAAACCGGTGCCCGGCACAATCATGTGCGCCAGGTCTTTGAACAATTGGCGGTACTTTTCGTTGCAATAGACCAGCCGGTCGTCCGGGCCATACAGCACAAAGGCCTCGTCGATGGTGTCAATGGCACCACGCAGCAAGGCGGCACTGCGCTGCATCTCGGCCTGGGCCTTCTTGCGCTCGGTGATGTCGGTGCTGACACCAATGAAGTGCAGCAATTTGCCATCGTCACCATACATCGCGTTGATACTGTTCCAAACAACGTATTGCTGGCCATCGGCACGGCGGTTGACCACCTCACCCGACCAGCTGCCAGTGGTGGCAAGGGTTTGCCACATGGTCTTGTAAAACGCCTGATCGTGCTGGTCCGACTTGAGGATGCTGGGTTTGCAACCCATGACCGCCTCAGTGGAAAAACCGGTCTGGTGGACAAAGGCCGGGTTGACCCGAATGATGCGGGTAGCGGCATCGGTGATGATAATCGCCTCCTGCGCCCCCATGAACACGGTTTCGCTCAGCATGGCCTGGCGCTGCTGGTCTTTCAGGACCGTGACATCGGTCGAAATACCACCCACCCCATAAATCTGCCCCGAGGCATCACGCAGCGGAAACTTGCGCGTCAGCAGGTCCATCATGCCGCGCCGGGTCGCCGCCAACGCCTGCTCTTCCAGGGTCATGACCTCGCCGGTGGTCAATATCTGCTGGTCCGTTTCGTTGTGCAAAATGGCATCCCGCAAGGGCAGGAAGGACTCGCGCCTGTTGCCCTGCACGTCCTCACGCCGACGGCCCAGAAAGTCGAGAAAAGTCTGATTGGCCAGCAACAGCCTGCCCTCTTTGTCGGCGGCATAGATAAAGCTGTCGCTGGAGTCCAGCAGCAGCGAGAAAAACCGCTGGTCTTGCTCACGCACCACTTCTGCCGTGCGATCCACCAGGGTCAGCAGCACCCGGCGGTCGAGCTTGTATTCCATCGACAGCCCCATCAGGTGCACATCGTAAACGGGTGTGTGGGCCCCCGCCGCCGCAATCACCATCCGCGGCACGGTCCGGGTTTGACCTGGTGCAATATCACGCAGCGCCGCATGCAGACGCACGCGGTCATCCCCGCTGAGCTTTAGCCACAATCGCGAATCCAGTGCACTGGCCCGATGCGTTTCGCCCAGGCAGGCTTTGGCGAGTTCGTTGCAGTCATCGAGCATGCCGTTGACATCGACCACCATGGCCGGCATCGGCATCTGGACAAACAGGTTGTGGTAGCGCCTGCGTGCCAGTTCAGCTTGCTGCTGCGCGCTGCGCAGCTCCTCATTTTGCAGCTCCAGCTCAACCTGGTAGATGCGCAAGTCTTCCAGCAAGCCGACAACGTGGAGGTCATCGGGTAGCTCGATCCGGTTGCCCGTTTCGACCTGCTCCAGAATCCCCTGCGCGCGTTGCTTGAGGAGTTGCAGGCGCTCGGTTTTTTGCGAGACAGATTCGTCTGACGGATTCATACTAAATAAAACCTTCGTGGACCGGGCGCCAGCAGACTTAAGAAAAAATACACCATGATTAGGCTGGCCCCGGCCCAAGTATAGAAAGTCCGGCCGAAAACATAAAACAGTGCCAGCAAGCCACCGGCGCGACGTGATGCCACCAGGTCATGCTGCACCCACTTTGTCTACTGCGCAGCCCTTCGCAGCGTCTGCACCACCGGTCGGCGCAGCACATCGCGCAAGCCCCACCAGCCCGCCGCCAGTGCCAGCACGGCACCGCTGGCCGAGCCTGCCAGCAGCACCCACAGCGACACCGACCAGGCAAAGTCAAAGACATAACGCGCCAGCGCCCAACCCACCACGCTGGCCACCACAGAGGCCAGAAAACCGGCCAAAAAACCCACCCCAAGCAATTCAATGCGCTGCACCTGGCGCAACAGGCTGGCACGGGCACCGACCGCCCGCATAATGGCAAATTCGCGGGCCCGCTCCTCGCGCGTCGCAGTGACAGCGGCAAACAACACCACCAGACCCGCGGCCAGTGTGAAAGCAAACAGGAACTCGACCGCGCCGATCACCTGGTCAAGCACACGCTGCACCTGGGCAATGGTGGCCGTCATGTCGACGCTGGTGATGTTGGGAAACTGGCGTACCAGGGTGTTGTCAAAGCCAGGCATCGCCGGTGCCCTGAAAGCACTCAGGTAGGTGGCCGGCAGATGGTCCAGTTTGTCGACCGGGTACATGGCAAAGAAATTGGCCCGCATCGACCCCCAATCGACCTTGCGCAGCGAGGTGATGGTGGACTCGGTCTGCATGCCACCCACGTCAAACTTCAGTTTGTCACCCACCACCAGGCCCAGGGTTCTGGCAATGCCTTCCTCGACACTGATGGTGCCCGCTTCATTGGCCTGCCAGCGCCCGCCCACCACCACATTTTGCGTTGGCAAGTGTGCGCTGTGCGACAGGTTGAACTCGCGGTCCACCAGACGGCGGGCGCGATCTTCGCTGTAATCGTCCGGGCTCACGTCACGCCCATTGATCGCCACCAGGCGACCCCGGATCATCGGAAACCAGTCAAACTGCACGACCCCTGCGTCCTTGAGCGCCTGGGCAAAGGCCGGGCCCTGTTCGGGCATGATGTTGAGGACGAAGCGGTTGGGGGCATTGGCCGGCGAGGCCTGGCGCCAACTGCTGATCAGGTCGGTGCGCAGCAATACCAGCAGCACCAGTGCCAGCAGCCCGACCGCCAGGCTGCTGACCTGTACCACGGCAAACGCCGGTCGCGCCGATATTTGACGGGTTGCCAGCACCAGCGCCGTGGGTGCCGTGCTGTCGTTGACCACCCGCCGTAGCAATTTGACCGCCAGCCAGCTCAAGGCGGCAAACAAGGCCGTGGCCAGGGCAAACCCGCCCACCGCAATCAACCCCAACCGGACATCGCTGCTGGCCGCCATCAGCAGCGCGGCAAACCCGGCCACCCCCAGGCCCAGCACCGTCAGCGATGTCGGCTTGAGCCCGCCCACATCGCGCCGGATCACCCGCAA
Source organism: Rhodoferax sp. (assembly GCA_020048795.1). GTDB lineage: Bacteria > Pseudomonadota > Gammaproteobacteria > Burkholderiales > Burkholderiaceae_C > Rhodoferax. The sequence goes on along the minus strand of JAIFMA010000082.1, from coordinate 927 downwards.
CGGCGGCACTTGGGCCAGTTGCAGCACCGGCGGCAAGCCAAAAGCCAGCAGCAGCGTCAACCCCATGCCCAGACCAAACAGCACCGGCCAGATGCCTGGTGCCGGCAGGCTGGCATCGACCAGCCCGGCCAGCAGGGCCACAAAACCGTAATGCACAGCAAAACCCAGCACCACCCCGACCGCACTGGCCAGCAGACCAATCAGCACAAACTCAAAACTGTAGGCCAAGGCAATGCTGCGCTGCGACAGGCCCAGCACGCGCAGCATGGCGCAATCGTCCAGATGACCGGCCGCAAAGCCGCGCGCCGCCAGGGCCACTGCCACAGCACTCAACAGAGCCGCCAGCAGGGCTACCAGATTGAGAAACTTCTCGGCCCGGTCCAGCGTGGTGCTGAGCTCCGGGCGGCCACCTTGCAAGGCTTCAACCCGGACACCCCGCGTGTTGCGCGCCTGCACCTGCTGTTGCGACCAGTCCACAAAAGCCTGCACCGCCTGCTCTTCACCGGCCACCGCCATGCGGTAGCTCAAGCGGCTGGCCGGCTGAATCAGGCCGGTGGCGGCCAGATCAGACTGGTGAATCATGACCCGGGGCGCAAAGTTCATGAAACCTGCGCCCCGGTCAGGCTCGTTGACAATCACCTGGGCAATCCGAAAACTGCTGTCACCCAGCAACAGCACATCGCCCACGCGCAGGCCCAGGGCCTCCAGCAAGGCGGCTTCCAGCCAGACCTGCCCGGGACGCGGCACGGCCCGGGTCAGCGCGTCCGCAGCGCCAGGGCTCGGGCTGATGCGCAGGCTCCCGCGCAATGGATAAGCATCCGGTACCGCCTTCAAAGCAACCAGTTTGGTCTGCCCGCCCTGGGCCTCTGAGGCTCGCGCCATGGTTGGGAAGGTCAGGGTTTGGGCTTGCCGCAAGCCCAACTGGCG
>JAIFMA010000038.1 GCA_020048795.1 Rhodoferax sp. | reverse complement strand
CTGTACCGCCAGGCTTTTGGTCCGGTGCGCTGGGTTGAGTGTGTGCAGGCGCTGGGCGCGCGCGGCCTGCCCACGCTGGTCGAATGTGGCCCAGGCAGGGTGCTGGCGGGCTTGACCAAGCGCATTGCCCCCGAGATGCGAGGCCTGGCCATGTTTGACCCGGCCAGCCTGGCGGAAGTAAAAACTGCCCTGGAGGCATGAAGCATGACAGACCTCAAATTTGAAGGACAAGTCGCGCTGGTCACGGGTGCCTCGCGCGGCATTGGGGCTGCCATTGCGCTGGAATTGGCTCAGCGTGGCCTCAGGGTTATTGGCACCGCTACCACCGACGACGGTGCTGCCAAACTCAATCACACGTTGTCAGCGTTTGCCGGCTGTAGCGGCCGTGCCTTGAACGTCAATGATCCAGCGGGTGTCGATGCCTTGATGGATGCCATCGTCAAAGAACACGGGGGCTTGCAAATTCTGGTCAACAATGCTGGCATCACGCGAGACAACCTGGCCCTGCGCATGAAGGACGAAGAGTGGGACGCGGTGCTTGACACCAACCTCAAAGCGGTGTTTCGCATGAGCCGAGCCGTGATGCGCACCATGATGAAGCAGCGCTATGGCCGCATCATCAACATCACTTCGGTGGTTGGTGCGTCTGGCAATCCGGGCCAGGCCAATTACGCGGCGGCCAAGGCTGGCGTGGCGGGCATGACGCGTGCTCTGGCGCGTGAGTTGGGCTCGCGCAACATCACCGTCAACTGCATTGCCCCGGGTTTCATCGAAACCGACATGACCGCCAAATTGGCCGACGAGCAACAAAAGGCTTTGCTGGGCCAGATTCCGCTGGGTCACCTGGGCAAGCCGTCCGATATTGCGCATGCTGTGGCCTATCTGGCCTCGCCGCAGGCGGCCTATGTCACCGGTCAGGAGTTGCATGTCAATGGTGGCATGTTCATGGCCTGAAATCGTTTTGCCCCAAGTGCCACCTGTCGGTGTCATACTTGGGGTTGAACTCTCCGTTCTTTGGCCGTTTAGGGGCATCTCTCCAACCCCGGCTAAAATCACCAATCCTTTCACAACCCTTTGAGCCAACTCATGAGCGATATTGAAGCACGCGTTAAGAAAATCATTGCCGAACAACTCGGTGTTGAAGAATCCCAAGTCACCAACGAAAAGTCTTTTGTGGCTGATCTGGGTGCCGATTCCCTGGACACCGTTGAACTGGTGATGGCTCTTGAAGACGAGTTCGGTATTGAAATTCCGGACGAGGATGCTGAAAAAATCACCACCGTACAAAACGCCATCGATTACGCGTTGGCGCACCAAAAGGCCTGATCCCGGTACTGCGGCGACCCATGCGCCGCGCCGTCTGTTGCCCAAGCCACGATTCGATACACTCACAGGCTTGGGGCAACAGCGCAGATTCACAGCCAGCGCCCATTAGTGGCGCGGGTTATCTTCAGACGAACCACTGACTTTTTATCCATATGTCCCGTCGTCGCGTTGTTGTCACCGGTTTGGGTTGTGTCAGTCCTGTTGGAAACACGGTGGATGCCACCTGGGCCAACCTGCTGGCTGGCCAGTCCGGTGTTGGTTTAATCACCAAGTTTGATGCCTCTACTTTCAACTGCAAAATTGCCGCCGAAGTAAAAGGCTTTGACATTGAGTCCTATATGAGCGCCAAAGAGGCGCGCACCATGGACAGTTTCATTCATTACGGCATTGCTGCGGCAGCCCAGGCGGTCGCCGATGCCGGCCTGCCGACCGGTGACGCGCTGGATGATGATCTGGCAACGCGCATTGCCTGCGTCATTGGCTCAGGCATTGGCGGTTTGCCAATGATCGAGCAGATGCATACCGAGTTCACCCAACGTGGTGCGCGGCGTATCTCGCCGTTTTTTGTTCCCTCGACCATTGTCAACATGATCGCCGGCCATGTGTCGATTCGTTTTGGGTTCAAGGGCCCGAACCTGGCCATTGTCACCGCCTGCACGACCGGGCTGCATTGCATCGGGCAGGGTGGTCGCATGATCGAATATGGCGATGCCGATGTGGTGGTGGCTGGCGGCTCGGAGGCCACCGTGTCGGCTTTGGGAGTGGGCGGTTTTGCTGCCATGCGTGCCCTGAGCACCCGCAATGACGATCCGACCACCGCATCGCGTCCCTGGGACAAAGACCGCGACGGTTTTGTGCTGGGCGAAGGCGCTGGTGTCATGGTGCTTGAAGAATACCAACACGCCAAGGCCCGCGGTGCCAAAATTTACGCAGAGCTGGCCGGTTTTGGCATGAGTGCAGATGCGGGTCACATGACCGCCCCCAACATGGACGGTCCACGTCGGGCCATGCTTGGTGCCATGAACAATGCCGGCGTGAATGCCAGCCAGATTGATTACGTCAACGCACACGGCACTTCCACACCGCTGGGTGACCTCAATGAGTCCAACGCCATCAAGGCAGCACTGGGTGACCACGCCAAAAAAACCGTTGTCAATTCGACCAAATCCATGACCGGGCATCTGCTCGGTGGAGCCGGCGGTCTGGAGTCGGTGGTCACCGTGTTGGCGCTGCACCATCAGAAAAGTCCGCCGACCACCAACATCTTTCACCTCGACCCTGACTGTGATCTGGACTACTGTGCCAACAGTGCCCGTGATCTCAAGATCGATGTGGCCCTCAAAAACAACTTTGGTTTTGGCGGTACCAATGGGTCGTTGGTCTTCAAGCGCGCGCCCTGAACGCTGTTGACAGCGGACTGTCCCGCCCTTTGTCGGTCGTTGCCCGATGCACAGCGCCCCTGCGGTCAGTTATCCGGTGGGGCGTTCCCGTTTTCATGGAGCCCTGGTGCTGGCGTTGGCAACGCTGGGTACCGCGATACTGCTGACCTGGGTGATTCAGGCGGATGAGCCAGGACTGCGTCATCTCGGTGCAGGCGTGCTGTGCTTGCTTGGCAATGGCCTGGCAGCCTGGCATTGGGTGCATGCACCACAGGGCCAACTGACCTGGGATGGTATCGCTTGGACCTGGACCCAGATGAATCATGTGCAACCCACGGTGCCCGAGGTGACGCTCGATTTGCAAACTTGCCTGGTGCTGCGACTGTACGTCGGTGCGGGTCAGTGTGGGGTCTGGGTCTGGCCTGAGCGACGGGCTGCGCAGCAGCGCTGGAGGGCATTTCGTCGGGCCGTCTTTGGCAGAAAGCCGGTGCAGGAATCATTTGACAGGGGCACCCTTTGAATCGGCCCGATTCATTGACTGGGGAACCAACAGAAGTGGTGTTGGACAGCGACCTGATGCTGGTCGAGCGCACGTTGGCTGGTGATCAAGCTGCGTTTGAACTGCTGGTGATCAAGTACCAGCGTCGTATCGAACGCCTGATCGGGCGCATGGTGCGCGATGTGGATCTGGTCGAAGACATTGCCCAGGAGACCTTCATTCGGGCCTATCGTGCGTTGCCCAAGTTTCGCGGTGATGCCCAGTTCTACACCTGGCTCTACCGTATTGCGGTCAATACCGCCAAAATGTTTCTGCTGGAACTCAAACGTGACCCGACAGTGTCGCAAAGCACGCTGGAGCGAAGCAACGAAGACGATGAAACTTTCCAGCCGAAAAGCGAACCAAGCACAGACGAGTCACCCGAGTCCGTGTTGGCTGCCAAAGAGATCGGCCAAGCGGTGAACGCCGCGCTGGATGCCTTGCCGCAGGATTTGAGGCAAGCGATCACATTGCGGGAGATGGATGGGTTGAGTTACGAGGATATTGCCGAGGTGATGGGTTGCCCGATTGGCACCGTGCGCTCACGCATTTTCAGGGCACGGGAGGCCATCTCTGCCCGGATCAAGCCGATGCTGGAAAAGCAGACCAGCAAGCGTTGGTAAACCGGCAGGGATGAATGAGTGTGGTTGTCGTTTCAGGTTTATTGAAGGCTATTGGGTATGTATGACAAGTTACATCGCGAGCCGGAACAGGTGTCCCTGCTGGTGGACGGCCAGTTGCAGGGGGATGACTTTGCGCGCGCCATGGATCAGCTTGCTGCTTCGGATGATGCACGCCGGGCTTGGGATCATTACCACCTGATCGGGGAGGTCATGCGCTCAGGCGATGTGTCGGTGCGTGGGCATGATCCGGCTTTTGTCGAGCGACTGCGCCGTCAGCTTGCGCTGGATGCCGCGCTGGTTATCACTAACAGCAGTGTAGCGGGCGGGGAAGTGGGCCAGAAGCCATCCTGGCACCCACCTGCCAATGATCCCTGGTGGCGGCGTGTGGCAGGCTTGGCATCGATCACTGTGGTTGGGGTTCTGGCGTGGCAGGGATATGCATGGATGGATGGACGCAGTCCGACTGCTGCTGTGTCGCAGTTGACCCGTGTTTCCGGCGGCGGCGTGCTGTCGGTGACTCCTGCAGTGGCTGCAATCGCCTCAGCACCCACCACCGTGGATCAAGCCGCGGCGGCGATGCTTCGCGATCCCCGACTGGATGCCTTGCTGGCGGCGCACCGGCAGTTCGGCGGCACTTCTGTCCTGCAGATGCCTTCGGGTTTTTTGCGCAATGCGACATTTGAAGAGGGCAAACGTTGAAATACCTGCGGCTGGTCTTGGTCCTTGTTGGTGCCGTGTTGGGTAGCGTGTCGTGGGCGCAAGCGCCCCTTCCCGACCCGCCCGCTGTGGCTCAGTGGTTGTTGCGTTTGAACGCGGCCTCGCGCACGCGCGCCTATGTTGGCACCTTTGTCGTGACCAGTGGCCAATTCATGTCGTCTTCACGGATTTGGCATGTGTGTGACGGCCAGCAGCAGATGGAGCGGGTTGAGGCCCTCACCGGGGAGCCACGTTCCACCTTCCGGCGCAACGACCAGGTGGTCACTTTTTTGCCTGTCAGTCGCGTGGTCATCCGGGAGCGGCGTGAATCCCTGGGCTTGTTTTCAGAGCTGTTGAGCCGCACCGATTCGTCGGTGGCTCAGTATTACCGCCTGAAAATCGTTGGGCGGGACCGGGTGGCCGGTTTGCAGGCCGATGTCGCGCAGTTGCTGCCTATGGATGCCTTGCGTTTTGGTTATCGGATCTGGACGGAACAAAAAACCGGTTTGGTCATCAAGTTGCAGACCCTCGACAGCGGCCATGCCCTGCTGGAGCAGGCAGCTTTCTCCGAATTGCACATGGGGGCACCGGTTCATATGGCTCGGCTGAGTGCGCTGATGGACAACACCCAGGGTTATCAGGTGCGTCACGTCGCGTGGGTCAAAACCTCAGCGGCGGAGCACGCCTGGTTGCAAAAAGTTGTGGTGCCCGGCTTCGTCCCCGTGCACTGTAGCAAGCCGACCGAAGGCGGTCTGGCCGATAACAAGGGTCGTACCCTGCAATGCGTCTTCTCCGATGGATTGGCCTCCGTCTCGCTGTTTATTGAGCCGTTTGATGCAGCCCGGCACACGCTGGCGCAGCAACATGCACCCCTGGCCATGGGGGCAACGCATGTGTTGATGCGTCAGCTGGGTGATTGGTGGCTCACGGCCGTGGGCGAGGTACCACAGCAGACGCTAGCTTTGTTTGCACAGGGTCTTGAGAGAAAGAAATAGGTCACCATGTGTTCGTTTGTCAATTTTTGGAAAGGCTGAAGATGATTCGATTGAACTTGAAGCGTTGGCACGCACTTGCGCTGTGCGGGGCCCTGCTGGGCATAGTCTCCACCACTTTTCTGCCGCTGAAACCGGCGTGGGCGCAAGCGCGTGCCCTGCCAGACTTTACCGATCTGGTTGAGCAGGTCGGCCCCTCGGTAGTGAATATTCGCACTCTAGAAAAAGTCGGTGCCGAGTCCCCCCATGGGATGCCGGGCGAGAAGGAAATGCAGGAGTTTTTCCGCCGCTTTGGCTTGCCCATGCCCAATATCCCAAGATCCACACCGCGTCGCGGCCAACCGCAGGACGAGGAGCAACCTCGCGGTGTCGGGTCGGGGTTTATTCTGACTGCTGACGGCATGATCATGACCAATGCCCATGTGGTGGAAGGTGCTGATGAGGTGGTGGTGACGCTGACGGACAAACGTGAATTTAAAGCCAGGATCATTGGTGCCGACAAGCGTAGCGACGTGGCGGTGGTCAAGATTGAGGCCAGTGGATTACCGGCTGTCAAAATCGGCGACGTGAGTCGGCTCAAGGTTGGCGAATGGGTCATGGCCATTGGTTCACCCTTTGGCCTGGAAAACACGGTGACGGCTGGCATTGTGAGCGCCAAGCAGCGTGACACAGGTGACTATCTGCCTTTTATCCAAACTGATGTGGCGATCAACCCCGGCAACTCTGGCGGACCGCTGATCAATATGCGGGGCGAGGTGGTGGGCATCAACAGCCAGATCTATTCGCGCTCGGGCGGCTCCATGGGCATATCATTTGCCATCCCCATGGACGAAGCGGTGCGCGTCAGCGAACAACTGCGCACCAATGGCCGGGTCACACGAGGACGCATCGGGGTTCAGATTGGTCCGGTCAGCAAAGAGGTAGCAGAATCCATCGGCCTGGGCAAGCCCCAGGGTGCGCTGGTGAATAGCGTCGAGGCGGGTGCCCCGGCCGATAAGGCGGGTGTCGAGCCGGGAGACATCATCATCAAGTTTGATGGTAAACCGGTTGAAAAATCGAGTGACTTACCGCGCATGGTGGGTGCTACCAAGCCTGGCACCAAGGGTGTTTTGACCGTGTTTCGTCGCGGTACAACCAAGGATCTGACCGTTGTCATTGCCGAAATTGAGCCTGAAAAATCAGCCAAAAAGCCTGCTGACAAAGACGAAAAGCCAAAACTCTCCCAAATCGGCCAAGCCATCGGTCTGGCAGTCAGCGAACTGAGCAAAGAGCAAAAAGCTGGCCTGTCAGGTCAGGGCGGAGTAAGGGTTGATGCCGCCGTGGACAACGCTGCGCGGGCTGGCTTGCGCGAGGGCGATGTGATCATGCAGCTTGGTAACAATCTGGTGTCGGATATCAAGACGTTCGAGTCTGCGCTGGCCAAAGTGGACAAGACCAAACCCATCGGCCTGCTGGTGCGTCGGGGTGAACTGGCGCAAATTGTGGTGATTCGGCCGGCCAAGTAACACTGTCCTGAATCTGTGTCGGCAACGGGTGAACTGCTTTGGCGGCTGGCGGCCCGCCTTTTTGCCTACAATGCGGCTCCAGCTCTCGCTTTGCCGATGACGGTTGGTTCGGGGTGCGTCACACTTGACCGCGCCCTTTTTTCTGCTGGCAAGTCAACACTTCACTTTTTCGGTCCCCTGGATGAATCACATCAGAAACTTTTCGATCATCGCCCACATTGATCATGGCAAATCGACCTTGGCCGATCGCCTGATCCAGCGCTGCGGTGGTTTGCAGGAGCGCGAGATGGAAGCCCAGGTGCTCGATTCGATGGATATCGAAAAAGAACGGGGTATCACCATCAAGGCGCAAACTGCCGCGTTGCAATACAAGGCGCAAGACGGTCAGGTCTACAACCTGAATCTCATTGACACCCCGGGTCACGTGGACTTTTCGTACGAAGTCAGTCGCTCCTTGTCGGCCTGCGAAGGTGCGCTGCTGGTGGTCGATGCCAGCCAGGGGGTGGAAGCTCAAACCGTGGCGAATTGCTACACCGCACTCGACCTGGGGGTGGAGGTGGTGCCGGTGCTCAACAAGATGGACCTGCCCAATGCCGACCCCGACAACGCAAGGTCCGAGATCGAGGACGTGATTGGCCTGGATGCATCGCATGCGATTGCCTGTTCTGCCAAAAGCGGGATGGGCATTGACGACATTCTGGAGGCGGTGATTGCCCGCATTCCGGCACCCAAAGGTCATCCCCAGGCTGCCTTGCGCGCCATGATCATCGACAGTTGGTTTGACAGTTATGTCGGTGTGGTGATGTTGGTGCGCGTGGTGGATGGCCGCCTGGCCAAGGGGGACCGCATCAAGATGATGGCCACCGGCACGACTTACAACGCCGATGGCCTGGGCGTGTTCACACCGGCCAACCAGCCGCGTGAAGCGCTTGAGGCGGGTGAGGTCGGTTATGTGATTGCCGGTATTCGTGAGTTGCAGGCGGCCAAGGTGGGTGACACCATCACCTTGATCCGACCTGGCACGGGCGGTGCTGCCGCCACAGCGACAGAGCCGCTGCCCGGTTTCAAGGAAATACAGCCCCAGGTCTTTGCCGGGCTGTACCCGACTGAGGCCAACCAGTACGAAGGCCTGCGCGACAGCCTGGAAAAACTCAAACTCAACGATGCCTCGCTGCATTACGAACCCGAGGTGTCGCAGGCGCTTGGTTTTGGCTTCCGCTGTGGTTTTTTGGGCCTGTTGCACATGGAAATTGTGCAGGAGCGGCTTGAACGCGAGTTTGATCAGGACTTGATCACGACCGCGCCCAGCGTGGTTTATCAGGTGGTGCAGGCCGACGGTGAAGTCAAGATGATCGAGAACCCGTCCAGGATGCCCGATCAGGGTCGGTTGGACGAAATTCGCGAACCCATCGTCACGCTGCACCTCTACATGCCCCAGGAATACGTTGGGGCGGTGATGACGCTGGCCAACCAGAAGCGTGGCGTGCAGATGAACATGGCGTACAAGGGTCGGCAGGTGGTGCTGACCTACGAGATACCACTAGGCGAGATCGTGATGGATTTTTTTGACAAGCTCAAGAGTGTGTCGCGCGGTTATGCGTCGATGGACTATGAGTTCAAGGAATACCGCACCGCCGATGTGGTCAAGGTCGACATCCTGCTGAACGGCGAAAAAGTCGATGCCCTGTCCATCATCGTGCACCGCTCACAGTCGCAGTATCGCGGTCGTGCCGTGGTGGCCAAGATGCGTGAAGTGATTTCGCGCCAGATGTATGACGTGGCGATTCAGGCAGCTATCGGGGCCAACGTCATTGCGCGTGAAACCATCAAGGCCTTGCGCAAGAACGTGATCGCCAAATGTTACGGCGGCGATATTTCCCGCAAGCGCAAACTGCTTGAAAAGCAAAAAGAAGGCAAAAAACGCATGAAGCAAATTGGATCGGTCGAAGTGCCCCAAGAGGCCTTCCTGGCCATTTTGAAGGTGGATGCGTGATGCAGGCGCTCACCTCTGCTGTTCTGGGGGCTTTTGTGGCCTATGTGGGTGCCTGGTACTTCGGCATGGTGGACGGTAATTTTGCCCTGCTGCTGTTCCTGGCGACGGTGGTGACCGGCGCTTACTGGCTAGCCGAGCGTTTTTTCTTTTTGCCAAAGCGTCAGCAGGTCGCCGCCGCCCTGGAGGCGCAGTCGCTTAAACGTCATGAAGAACTGAGCAAACTGGGCATTGCCAGAGTTGACGGTGACCTGTCAGAGGCCAAAAAGAACATCCTGGCGCAACCCTGGTGGCTGGATTGGACCGCCGGCTTGTTTCCGGTGATCATTGCGGTGTTCCTGTTGCGATCGTTCCTGTTTGAACCGTTCAAGATTCCGTCAGGCTCGATGATTCCGACCCTGCTGGTGGGCGACCTGATATTGGTCAACAAGTTTCATTACGGGCTGCGACTGCCCGTGCTCAACACCAAAATCACTGAAGGTGCGGTGCCGCAGCGCGGTGATGTGATGGTGTTTCGTTATCCACCCAAACCCAGTCTGGACTACATCAAGCGTGTGGTCGGGGTGCCGGGTGACGAAGTGGCTTACCTCAACAAGCGTTTGACCATCAACGGGCAACCTCTCGAGACCCTGTCTGTCCCGGAGTTTTTTGACGAAGATGCCATGCGTTACTTCAAGCAATTTGAAGAAGGTCTGGGCGACAATAAACACCGATTGCTCAACGACGACAATCGCCCCGCGTTCGTGCCGGGTACCAGCGAATTTGAATTTAAAGGCAATTGCCGCTACAGTGTCGAAGGTGTGGTGTGCAAGGTGCCTGAAGGACATTACTTCATGATGGGCGATAACCGCGACAACTCGCTTGATTCGCGCTACTGGGGTTTTGTGCCAGACAAAAACATCGTTGGCAAGGCCTTTTTTGTCTGGATGAATTTTGGCAACCCCAAACGCATTGGCTCTTTCAACTGATCAGGAGATTTTCATGGTGGCACATATCAAATCCGGTCAACGTGGTTTGTCTTTCATCGGGCTGATTTTTGTCGCCATGGTGGTGGGATCGACCGGTGTGGTTTTGGCACAGGTATTCCCAACCTACCTTGAATACATGGCGATCACCAAGGCGGCAAAAAAAGCCGCTACCGGCACCACGGTGGGTGAGGTGCGTACCATTTTTGACCGGGCCGCTGCCGTTGACAACATCAATACCATCACTGGCAAAGACCTGGATGTTTCCAAGCAGGGCGACAAGGTGGTGGTCAGTTTTGCTTATCAGCGCGAGATTCATCTCGCAGGTCCAGCCTACCTGACGATGAAGTACGAAGGAAAGTCGCAATAACGTGAATGCACAGGTGATGGCTTGAAGGCAGGTTTGCAGGCGTTGCAGCAGCGTCTGCCCTATGAATTCGTTGATCCCAATCTGCTGACCCTGGCTGTCACGCATCGGAGTTTTTCGGCCGACCACAACGAACGCCTGGAGTTTCTGGGCGATTCGGTGCTGGGTCTGTGTGTCGCTGATTTGTTGTATGAGCGCCTGAGTGCCCTGCCCGAAGGCGATTTATCGCGGGTGCGGGCCAATCTGGTGCGGCAAGACACCCTGCATGAATTGGCCGTCAAGCTTGGTTTGCCCGATGTCATTCTTCTGGGCGAGGGCGAGAAACGCTCGGGTGGCCAAAAAAGACCGTCGATCCTGGCCGATGCGCTTGAAGCCGTGTTGGGTGCCGTTTATCTGGATGGTGGTTATGCGGCGGCCAGGGATTTGGTGCGCCATCTTTATCAGGGCCTGGAAATCAATCCAGCCATGGAAGCCATTGGCAAGGACCCCAAGACTGAACTGCAAGAGTGGCTACAAGGCAGGCGCATGAAACTGCCGTTCTACACAGTGGTGGGCACACAGGGTGCTGCGCATCAACAGATCTTTGATGTTGAAT